>DATNGY010000100.1:0-6738 GCA_035605735.1 Solirubrobacteraceae bacterium | reverse complement strand
TGTCCTATCTGCGCCGCGTATCGACCCGCCGTCTGCTGCTGCTCTGCGTCGCGGTGGTCGCCGTCGTCGCAGGGGGGACCGCGATCGCGATCGCGGCCGGCAACGGCGGGCCGACGCCGCCGCCCAAGCCGCTGGCCGAGGCGCTGCATGATGCGGTCGCCGCGCCGGCGGTGCGGGGCGTGACGGCGCGAATCACCTTCACGAACAAGCTCGTCGATTCCGCCAGCCTGCAGGGATCCGACCCGCTCCTCACCGGCGGGACCGGTCGCCTGTGGGCGTCGAAGGACAGGCTGCGCCTCGAGCTGCAGGCGTCCCCCGATCGCGGCGGCGGCGACGTGCAGATCCAGGTTGCCGGCGACACCGTGTCGGTCTACGACAGCGGCTCGAACACGGTCTACCGGGGGACGCTTCCTCGAGACAACGGCAAGCCGCAGGCGATCCCCTCCGTCGCCCGCATCCAGCAGCTTCTCGGCCGGCTCTCCCGGCACGCCGTGGTCTCCGGGGCCACGCCCTCGAACGTCGCCGGGCGACCGGCCTATACGGTCCGCGTCTCGCCACGCACGGACGGCGGGCTGCTGGGCTCCATCCAGCTGGCATGGGACGCAGCCAACGGCGTGCCGCTGCGAGCGGGCGTCTACGCCGCCGGCGCGGCGGACCCGGTGCTCGAGGTCAAGGCCACCGACGTCGCCTTCGGCCGCGTCCCCGGCTCGAGCCTCAGCGTGCCCGTGCCCGCCGGCACGAAGACGGTGAACCTCGACGCGCGCGGTGCCGCAGGAAACGGCGCGCGGGCCAAGCCGGTCGTCGGGAGCGCCGCGGTGCGGAAGCAGCTCTCATTCGTGCTCGCGGCGCCGGCCACGCTCGCCGGGCTGCCGCGCCAGGAGGTGCGCCTCGTCGAGCAGGACGGCACAGCCGGCGCCCTGGTGACGTACGGCAGGGGCCTCGGCGGCATCGCCGTCCTTCAGACGCCCGCGTCCACCGAACACGCCCGTCCCGGCGGCGAGCTGAGCCTGCCGAAGATCTCGATCAACGGCGCCTCGGGCGAGGAGCTCGAGACTGCACTGGGCAGCGTCGTGCGCTTCGAGCGCGCCGGGGTGTCCTACACGGTCGTGGGCTCGGTGCCGCGCGCGATGGCCGAGGCGGCGGCGCGCGCGCTGTAGTCGGCGATCTGAGCTCATGTCCGCCGAGACGCCGATCGAGGCCCGCGGCCTCACCAAGCGTTACGGCGAGCTCGTCGCCGTGGACGCGGTCGACCTGACCGTCGAGCCGGGCGACGTGTTCGGCTACCTCGGCCCCAACGGGGCCGGCAAGACGACGTCGCTGCGGATGATGCTCGGCCTCATCCGCCCGAGCGCGGGCTCGGTGCGCCTCTTCGGGCGCGACCCGCAGGCGGGGGTCGCCGCGCTCGACGGCGTCGCGGGGTTCGTGGAGGAGCCGCGCTTCTATCCCTACCTCACGGGGCGCCGCAACCTGGAGCTCTGCGCGTCGCTCGACGGCCACGGCGCGGCGGGCCGCATCGACGAGGTCCTCGACGTCGTCGAGCTCAGCGACCGCGCCAGGGACCGCGTCGGCGGCTACTCGCATGGCATGCGCCAGCGGCTGGGCATCGCCGCCGCGCTCCTGCGGCGCCCGCGGCTGCTGCTGGTCGACGAGCCCGCCACCGGCCTCGATCCCGCCGGCATGCGCGACATGCGGCTGCTCATCCGCCGCCTCGCCGACGACGGCATGACTGTCCTGCTTTCGAGCCACCTCCTCGCCGAGGTGGAGGAGCTGTGCAACCGCGTCGCGATCGTGCGCAAGGGCAGCGTCGCATACGAGGGCGCGCTCTCGGACCTCCGGCGCGCCGCCGGGTCCAGCTACCGGCTGCGGACGACCGACGACGCGCTGGCCGCGCGCGTCGCCGCGGCGCAGCCCGGGATCGAGGACGTCGATCAGAGCGTCGACGGCGGCCTGGGGCTGCGCGCGGCCTCCGACGACGCGCTCGGCGAGCTCTCGCGCGCGCTGGTCGAGTCGGGCGCGCTGATCCTCGAGCTCGCCCCGCGTCACGCGACGCTCGAGGAGCTCTTCTTCGCGCTCACCGAGTCGAGCGAGGACGGCGGCGGCGGCGGCGATCGCGTCGCCGTCGCGGCGACGAGCGTCGCCGCAAACGACGGGAGCGGCTCGTGAACCCCGGCGTCCTGAGCGTGTACCGCTGGGAGCTGCGCAAGCTGCGCTTCCAGAAGCGCACCTATCTCGGGCTCGGCGCCGCGGCGATCGTGCCGATCATCTTCTGCGTTGCCGTCGCGACCCAGGGCGGCCAGCCCAACGACGTCGCCTTCGGCCGTTACATCCACGAGACCGGGTTGGCGATCCCGCTCGTGCTGCTGCTCTTCGGGTCGGTCTGGATGTTCCCGCTCATCACCGCGCTCGTCGCCGGCGACATCGTCGCCGCCGAGGATCACAACGGCACCTTGAAGACGATCCTGACCCGCTCGGTCGAGCGCCACCAGGTCTTCGCGGGCAAGGCGCTCGCGACGATGACCTACGCGCTGGCGGCGATCGCGCTGAGCGGCGCGGTCGCCGTCGTGGCGGGATCGATCGTCTCGGGCCTCAATCCGCTGACGACGCTCTCGGGCACGCGCATCTCCGCGGGCCGGGGGCTCACGCTCGTCGGCGGCAGCCTCCTCGTCTACCTGATGCCGATCCTCGCCATCGCGGCCATCGGGCTGCTCTTCTCGACGGTCTTCCGCAACAGCGCCGCCGCCGTCGTCGGGACGCTGATGGCCTCGCTCCTGCTCCAGCTGATCGGGATCCTGCCCGGCCTCGGATTCCTGCAGCCCTACCTGCTCAGCACGCAGTTCAACTCCTGGCAAGGACTGCTGCGCGAGCCGATCGACTGGGCTCCGATCGTGCGCGCAGCGTGGGTCTGCTCCCTCTACGCCGTGCCTGCGCTCGTCGCCGCCTTCCTCGTCTTCCTGCGCCGGGACGTCGCCGGAGGCTGAGCGGTCCTAGAGCTGACCCGGCACGCGGCCGCCGTGGGCGGCCGCCGCCTCGCGCTGGGCGCGGTCGACGGCGGCGACGACGTCCGGAGGCTCGCTGACGCCGACGAAGCGGAACTCGCTGTCGTCGGTGCCGGCGGTGTCGAAGTCGACGGCCCCGACGCGCAGGACGCGGTCGACCATGGTCTGGGACGTGTTCACGTTCTGGACGCGGTCGATGCGCGTCTGCTGGACGCGGCGGGCGAGCAGGCCGGTCTGGATCCGCAGGCGCTGGTTGGTGATCGTGTAGACGGTCGCCACGCGCCGCAGGAAGCCCACGAGCAGCGCGAGCGCGAACAGCACGAGGAAGACGAGCACGCCGGCGCCGGTGGAGACGACGATCCCGACGAGCACGCCGACGACGAGCGCCCCGAGCGTCGCCGAAATGTAGAAGCTCATGAGCGACCGCCACACGGGCCGGCCCTGGAAGACGATCTCCTCGCCGGGGTGCAGATCCATCTCGGGGCCAGACTAGCTGACCACTGCGGCGCCGGGACCGCCCTCCAGGAGCACGACCCCGGTGGGGCTATCGTGGCCGCGCGTGGGGTCCGTCGCCCAGGTCGAGCCGCTGACGACCGCCCGCACGCTGCGCGGCCCGTTCGACTACGTCCGCCCCGAGGGCGTCGGCGTCGGCTCGGTGCTCGTCGTGCCCTTCGGCCCGCGCGACGTCGTCGGCGTGGTCACCGGCGTGGCCGCGGACTCCGAGCACGCGCCGCTCGAGCCGCGCCGGGTGCTCGAGGCACGGCTGCCGCCCGACCTCGTCGCGCTCGCGCTGTGGATGGCCGCCGACCTGTGCTCGACGCCGGCACGCGCGCTCTCGCTGCTGCTGCCCCCCAAGGGCACGAAGCCCCGCGTCGCCCTCTTCGCCCGCCCGGCGCGGGCGCCGGCGGAGGGCGAGCGCCTCACCGACCGCCAGCGCGCCCTGCTCGCCTCGCTGCCGCGCTTCGCGGGCGGCGACCTCGCCGCGCTGCGCCGCCTCGAGGCCCGCGGGCTCGCCGTGCTGGAGCCGCGCGTCGTCCGTCGCGCGCCCGCACACGTCGCGGTCGGCGCGCGCAGGTCCCCGCCGCCGCTCACGGCGGCCCAGGAGGCGGCGCTGGCGGCGATCGCGGCCGCCGCGCCCGGCGAGCGGCTGCTCCTGCACGGCGTGACGGGCTCGGGCAAGACCGAGGTCTACCTGCGCGCCGCCGCGCGCACGCTCGCGGGCGGGCGCGCGGTCATCGTGCTCGTCCCCGAGATCGCGCTCACGCCGCAGATCGTCGGGCGCTTCGTCGCCCGCTTCGGCGACACCGTCGCCGTCCTGCACTCGCGGCTGTCGCCCGGCGAGCGCCACGACGAGTGGACGCGCCTGCGCACGGGCGAGGCACGCGTCTGCGTCGGCCCGCGCTCGGCGATCCTCGCGCCGCTGCCCGACGTCGGGCTCATCGTCGTGGACGAGGAGCACGACGCCTCCTACAAGCACGAGGGCGACCCGCGCTACGACGCTCGCCGGGTCGCCGCCGAGCGCGCCCGCCGCTCGGGCGCCGTGCTCGTCGCGGGCAGCGCGACCCCGCGCCCGGAGTCCGTCCACGCCATGCGGCGCCTGCGGCTGTCCGAGCGCGTCGACGGCGCGCCGCTGCCGCCGGTCGAGATCGTCGACATGCGCGACGCCCCGCGGGCGCTGCACCCGCGCACGCACGCGGCGCTCGTCGACGCCCGCAAGGCGATCGTCCTCCTCAACCGCCGCGGCTGGTCGAACTTCCTGAGCTGCCGGTCGTGCGGCCACGCCTGGGAGTGCCCGAGCTGCGACGTCGCGCTCGTGCTCCACCGCGCCGACGGCACGCTCGCCTGCCATCACTGCGGCCATCGCGAGCGCGTGCCCGCGCGCTGCCCGGCGTGCGGCTCGGTCTCGATCGCCCGCCACGGCACGGGCACCGAGCGCCTCGAGGCCGAGCTCGACGGGCCCGTCTTCCGCCTCGACGCCGACGTCGGAGCCGGCGCCGCGCGGGTCCTCGCGCGCTTCGAGGCTGCGGCGGAAGGGGTGCTCGTGGGCACGCAGATGGTGGCCAAGGGCCACGACTTCCCGGACGTCGAGCTCGGGGTCGTCCTCGACGCCGACGCGACGCTGCGCTTCCCCGACTTCCGCGCCGAGGAGCGCACGTTCGCGCTCGTCACCCAGCTCGCGGGCCGCGCCGGGCGCGGCGGTGCCCGCGGGCGCGTGCTCGTGCAGACGCTCGTGCCCGACGCGCCGTCGATCGCCCTCGCCGCCCGGCACGACGCCGACGCCTTCGTCGAGGCCGAGCTCGCGCGCCGCCGGGCGCTGCGCTACCCGCCGTTCTCGACGCTCGTGCGCATCGTCTGCGCCTCGCAGGCGCCGGGCGCCGCGCACGGCGCCGCGGCCGCGGTGCGCGCGCGCCTCGGCGACGACGCGCTCGGCCCGGCGCCGCTCTTTCGCCTGCGCGGCCGCGAGCGCAGCCAGGTCGTCGTCAAGGCGGCCGACCGCGCGGTCGCGGTCGGCCGGATCGGCGCCGCGGTCCAGGCCGTCGCGTCGGAGCGCGCGCACCGTGCCGTGGCCTTCAGCGTCGACGTCGACCCGCAGTAACGTAGGACGCATGGGCGAGCAGGACGCCGAGGTCGTCGAGGATCCCGAGGCCGCCGAGGCCGAGCGCCTCGACCCGGAGGTCGCCGAGCGCCGCCGCGCGGCGCTCGCCCATGTGCGCACCTTCGGCGATCCGGTCCTGCGCTCCGAGGCCCGGCCCGTCGAGGTCTTCGACGGCGAGCTGCGGGCCGAGATCGCGCGGATGGGCGGCCTCATGGAGGACGCGCTCGGGATCGGCCTCGCGGCCACGCAGCTCGGCGCTCTGCGCCGCGTGCTCGTCTACCGCGTCGAGCACTCCAGCCCCGTCAACGTGCTCGTGAATCCCGAGCTCGAATGGGCCGGCAAGGAGGAGGAGTGGATGCAGGAGGGCTGCCTCAGCCTCCCGGGGGTCACGGTCGATGTCGAGCGGCCGATCCACGTCCGCGTCCGCGCGCAGGACGGGCGCGGCGAGCCGCTCATCGTCGAGGCCAGCGGGCTCGAGGCGCGCGTCATCCAGCACGAGATGGACCACCTCGACGGCGTCCTCATCCTCGATCGCACTCCGCGCGACCAGCGCAAGGAGGCCATGCGCATCCTGCGCGAGCTCGACGCGGCGTAAGACCGTTGCGCACGGTCTTCCTCGGGACGTCCGCGTTCGCGGCCGGCGTGCTCGAGCGGCTCGCCGCGACGCCCCACCGGCCCGCGCTCGTCGTGACGCGCCCCGACCGCCCCGCGGGGCGCGGCCGGCGGCTGACGCCGCCGCCGGTGGCGACCGCCGCGCGGGCGCTCGAGCTCGGGGTCGCCCAGACCGAGCGCGTCAACGGCGACGAGGCGCGCGCGGCGATCGCCGCGGCGCGGCCCGAGGTCGTCGTCGTGTGCGCCTTCGGCGCGCTCATCACCGAGCCGCTGCTCTCGGACTTCGAGCTGCTCAACGTCCATCCCTCGCTCCTGCCGCGCTGGCGCGGGGCGGCGCCGATCGAGCGGGCGATCATGGCCGGCGACCAGCGCACGGGCGTGGCGATCATGCGCGTGACCGCCGGCCTCGACGAGGGGCCCGTGGCGCTCGTCGGCGACGAGCCGATCGCGCGCGAGGACGACTACGGGACGCTCTCCGGCCGCCTCCAGGGCCTTGGCGCCGACCTCCTCGTCCGCGCGCTCGACGAGCGCCCG
>DATNGY010000099.1:0-7459 GCA_035605735.1 Solirubrobacteraceae bacterium | reverse complement strand
TCTCCGCGACCTTGAGCGGGCTGTAGTGGGGGAGCATGACGCCGCCGCTGCCGACGCGAAGGCGCCGGGTCGCCTCGGCGACGAGCCCGATGAGGACCTCGGGGCTCGGGCCGGCGAGCGCGACGCCGCCGTGGTGCTCGGCCAGCCAGTAGCGGTGGTAGCCGAGGTCGTCGGCGAGCGCGGCGAGGTCGAGCGTGTTGCGCAGCGCGTCGGCGCCCGTCGAGCCCTCCGGGACCGGGGACTGGTCGAGGACGCTGAGCCGCAGCCGCTCGCTCACGGGCCCCGGAGCGTACCCTCCGCCCGTGCCGCAGCGCAGCGCCGGCATCCTGCTCTTCCGCGACGGCGACGGCGGGACCGAGGTGCTCCTCGTCCACCCGGGCGGCCCGCTGTGGGCGCGGCGCGACCTGGGGTCGTGGTCGATCCCCAAGGGGCTGCGCGAGGAGGGCGAGGAGCCGCGAGCGGCGGCGCTGCGCGAGCTCGCCGAGGAGCTCGGGACCGCGCCCGCGGTCGGCGAGCTGCTCGACCTGGGCACCGTGCGCCAGCGCTCGGGCAAGATCGTCGAGGCGTGGGGCGCGCGCGGCGACTTCGACCCGGAGACCCTGCGCAGCAACGAGTTCGAGATGGAGTGGCCGCCGCGCTCGGGGCGCCGCGCGCGCTTTCCTGAGGTCGATCGCGCCGCGTGGTTCGCGCCGGACGAGGCGCGCGAGCGGCTCCTGCCCGCGCAGGCCACGTTCGTCGACCGGCTCCTAGCCGCGCTCGCCGGAGGACAATAGTGGTACAATTGTTCAACTATGTCCGCCTGGCTGCTCCTGCTCGCCGCCATCGCCACCGAGGTCGTCGGGACGGTCGCGCTGCGCGTCTCGGACGGCTTCAGCCGCCCGCTGCCGGCCGCCGTCGTGGTCGTCATGTACGGCCTCTCGTTCTGGCTGCTCGCGCTCGTCCTCCAGCGCTTCGCGATCGGCACCGCCTACGCCGTCTGGGCGGGGCTCGGCACGGCGACGATCGCGGCGGTCGGGGTGCTCGCCTGGGACGAGCCGGTCAACGCGCTCAAGCTCGCGAGCCTGGCGCTCGTCATCGCCGGCGTCGTCGGCCTCGAGCTCGCCGGGAGCTCGTGAGCGACCAGCGCGCCGCGCGCCGCCGCCGCGCGATCCTCGAGGCGACGCTGCGCCTCATCGGGGACCGCGGGCCCGAGGCCGTGACGCACCGCGCGGTCGCGGCCGAGGCCGGCGTGCCGCTGGCCTCGATCACCTACTACTTCGGCTCGCGCGACGGCCTCCTCGACGAGGCGCTGCACCACGTCGCCGAGGAGGAGATGGCGGCGCTGCGCGCGCGCGTCTCGGCGCCGCCCGCGGACGCGAGCCCCGAGGGGCTCGCCGATCTCCTCGTCGGCCTGCTCGAGCACGGCCTCGCCGATGGCGGCCGCACGCTCGTCGCCGAGTACGAGCTCTGGCTGGAGGCCGCGCGGCGGCCGCCGCTGCGCGCGTCGGCCCGCGCCTGGAACGAGGTCGAGCTCGACGCGGCCGAGCCCTGGCTGCGCGCGCTGGGGTCGCGCACGCCGCGCGCCGACGCGCGCGTCCTCGTCGCCACGATCGATGGGCTCGGGCTCGAGGTGCTCAGCGACGACGACCCGGCGGCGGCAGCCCGCGCGGTGCGGCCGACCGTCCTGCGCCTGATCCGGGCGGTCCTCGCCGTGGAGTAGGGTCGGGCGCGCCGTGGCCGCCGCGCACGCCGACGGGATCGACTACCTGCTCTGGCGCCACGCCCTGGCCGACGGTGAGCAGACGACCGTGTACGCCGTCCGCCACCCGCGTCTGCGCACGCGCGTGCGAGCCGTGCATTTCCCGCGCCCCCGGCGGTTGGACGTCTGGTGCGCGGCCAACGGCGCGCCGGAGGCCGTCGTCGGCGGCTTCTTCCTGCGCGACCCGTACCGGCCGCTCGGCGAGCTCTGGCTCGAGGGCCGCGCCGTCGACCACGAGCCGGTGGCCGCGCCCCACGGCCCGTGGCGCGCCTGCATCGTGAGCGACGGCGACGGCGTGCGGCTCGCCGCCCGCGCCGACGCGCCCGAGCGGCCGGCCGGCGACCTCGTCCAGGCCGGGCCGCGGCTCGTGGTCGACGGCGCGGTCGCCTTCGACCCCGAAGCCGACCGCGAGGGCTTCTCGACCGGCGCGGCGCAGTTCGACTCGGACATCACGCTCGGCCGCTATCCGCGCGCCGCGCTCGGGCTGTCCGGCGACGCGCTCGTCGCCGTGGCCTGCGACGGCCGGCGCACGGGCGTCGACGCCGGGCTCTCGATGCTCGAGCTCGCCCAGGTCATGCTCGACCTCGGGGCGCACGACGCGATCAACCTCGACGGCGGCGGGTCGACGACGCTCGTGCACCGCGGCCACCTGCTGAACCGGCCCTACTCGAGCCAGGACCAGCCCGCGCCGCAGTCGCGATCGGTCGTCAGCGCGCTCGTGCTCGAGCGCAGCGGTTGATGCGCTCGGCGGCGCTCCGTGCTTGACCGTGACGCGAGTGTGCGTCTACACTTACGTAAGTGACGACGAACGCAGCTGCGGCCCTGACCGCGCTCGGCGACCCAACGCGACGCGCGATCTTCGAGCGCCTCGCCGGCGGCCCGCTCGCCGTCGGCGAGCTCGCCGCCGGCCTGCCGGTCAGCCGCCCCGCCGTCTCCCAGCACCTGCGCGTGCTGAGCGACGCGGGGCTGGTCCGCCACGAGGCCGTCGGCACCCGCCGGCTCTACGAGGTCGACCGCGACGGGCTGGCCACGCTGCGCGACTACCTGGACGGCTTCTGGCAGGGCGCGCTCGAGCGCTTCCGCGAGGCCGCCGACCGCGAAGGAGGAACCCCATGACCAGCAGCACCACGATCCCCGCCGTCCGCCGCGAGACCACCGTCAGCCTCCCGGCCGAGCGCGCCTTTGCGCTCTTCACCGAGGGGATCGCCACGTGGTGGCCGCGCGATAGCCACCACATCGGGCCGATGCCCGCCGAGGCGGTCTTCGAGCCCGTCGCCGGCGGGCGCCTGTTCAGCCGCACGCCGGACGGGGCGGAGCGCGACTGGGGCCGCGTGCTCGCCTGGGAGCCGCCCGCGCGCGTGGTCTTCGCCTGGCTGCTGAGCCCCGAGTGGGAGTTCGAGCCCGATCCCGCCCGCGCGAGCGAGGTCGAGGTGCGCTTCACGGCGCTCGACGACGGCGCTACCCGCGTCGAGCTCGAGCATCGCGGCTTCGAGCGCTACGCGCGCGGCGGCGAGGAGATGCGCGCCAGCGTCGACGCCGAGGGCGGGTGGGGGCTGCTCGTCGAGCGCTTCGCGGCGGCCGCGTCGTGAAGTACGTCCTCCTCTACGAGTCCGCCGACGACGTCCTCGCCCGGGCGCCGGCGCACTTCGCCGCCCACAAGGCGCGCCTGGACGACTTCTACGCGCGCGGGAGCCTGCTCATGGTCGGGACGTTCGGTGACCCGCAGGCCGAGGGCTCGATGGCGATCTTCGCGACGCGCGAGGCGGCCGAGGAGTTCGTCGCCGGCGACCCGTTCGTCCTGAACGGCGTGATCCGCCGCTGGGAGCTGCGCGACTGGGACGAGATCCTCGCCGACCCGTGACAGCGCCGCCGGGCTCGAAGCGCCCGACGGCGCCGACGTTCGAGGCGAGCTCATGGTCGGGAGTCGAAGGCCGTGAGGTCGGGGCGGGCGAGCCGCGCGGGGTCGCGGAGGATGTCCATGGTCGTGATCAGCCCGTCCTGCAGCGTGAGGGCGTCGCAGTCGGTCGCTCGACGGGCAGGCATGAACGCGCGGCGGCGTCGGTTCCGTGTACGCGGGGTCGACGGGTGAGCCCGCTACGGCGAGGCCGTCCCCACGTCGAGCACGTCCTGGGCGATCGCGAACGCGCGGTTGGCGGCGGGGACGCCCGCGTAGACGGCGGTGTGCAGGAGCACCTCGGCGATCTCCGCGGGCGCGAGGCCGTTGCGCACGGCCGCGCGGACGTGCACGGCGAGCTCGTGCTCGCGCCCGAGCGCGGTAAGGACCGCGAGCGTGATCGCGCTGCGCGTGCGCCGGTCGAGCTCGTCGCGGGCCCAGACGCCGCCCCAGGCCGTGCGCGTGATGAAGTCCTGGAAGGGCGCGGTGAGCTCGGTCGTGCGCTCGATCGCCCGGTCGACGTGGGCGTCGCCGAGCACCTCGCGGCGCACGCGCATGCCGGTCTCGTAGTCGTCGCGGTCGCTCAACGATCCTCCAGGTGGTCGATGACGAGGCGGTCGAACGCCTCCGGGCGCTCGACGTTGGCCAGGTGGGCGGCGTCGTCGAGGATCTCGAGCCGCGCGCCCGCGATGCGCCGCGCGATCTCCTCCTGGTGGTCGGTCGGCGTGGCGAGATCGCCGGATGCGCCGACGACCAGCGTGGGCGCGGCGATCCGCTCGAGCTCCGCGCGCAGGTCCATGCGGCCGATCGCCTCGCACGCGTTCGCGTAGCCCTCGGCCGGCGAGGCGACGAGCAGCGCCCGCAGCTGCGCGCGCAGCTCCGGCTGCGCGGCGGCGAACTCCGGCGTCAGCCAGCGATCGACGACGGTGTCGGCGATCCCGGCGGTCGTGCCCGCCGCGCGGACGAGGCGCGCGCGCTCGCGCCACGGCGCCGGATCGCCGAAGCACGCGGTCGTGCAGGCGAGCACGAGGCGCTCGACGCGGTCGGGCGCGTTGGCCGCGAGCCACATCGCGACCATGCCGCCGAGCGAGATGCCGCCGACCGACGCCCGCTCGAGGCCGAGGCGATCTATGAGCGCGAGCACGTCGCGCCCGAGGTCGGCGATCTGCCACGGCCCGGGTGGCGCGGGCTGGGAGCCGTGCCCGCGGTGGTCGTAGCGGACGAGGCGCATGTGGCGCTCCAGCGCGGGCGCGTTGCGGTCGAACATCGCGCTCGTCGTCCCCAGCGAGCTGCCGAGCACCAGGGTCATCGCGCCGCGGCCCGGTGCGCGAGCAGCGCGCGGTCGACGAGCTCGCCCGCCGCGCCGAGGTCCGGCTCGCCGGTCAGGTTGGCGCGCATGCGCTCGGGGTCGACCTCGAGGCGCGCGAGCAGCTCGCGCGTCCACGCCGCCGCCGAGCCGGTCAGGCGCAGCGCGTCGGAGATCGTTCCCCACTCCGCCTGCCACAGGCCGGCGGCGCGCTCGTGCTCCTGGGCCATCCCGCCGAGCACCGTGGCGACGAGGCCGGGGACGCGGTGCGCGCACGCGAGCACCGAGACGGCCGCGGCGGGGTTGCGCTTGTGGGCCATCGCCGAGGAGCGCCCGCCCTCGCCGCCCTCGCGCGCCTCGCCGACCTCGGCCTGGGCGAGCAGCGCGACGTCGCGCGCGACCTTGGCCAGCGCCCCCGCGGTGAGGCCGAGCGCGGCCGCCAGCGCGGCCGGTCGCGTGCGGTCGGCGGCCCAGGGGAGGACCGGCACGACGAGCTCGAGGTCGGCGGCGACGCGGGCGGCGACGCCCGGGCCGCGGTGGCCGACCGGGCCGCCCATCTGCACCGCAAGCTGCTCCTCGCGCACGGCGACGAGCGCGGCGATCGCCTCCTCGAGGCCGACGAGCCAGCCCGCGGCCTTCAGCCCGAACGACGTCGGCAGCGCCGGCTGCAGCACGGTGCGGGCCATGATCGGCGTGTCGCGGTGGCGCTCGGCCAGCGCCGCGGCGGCGTCGGCGGCGCCCGCGGCGTCGGCGCCGATCGCGACCAGCGCCCGCCGCGCCAGCAGCATCATCGCCGTGTCGAGGATGTCCTGGCTCGTGGCGCCGTGGTGGGCGTGCTCGTTGGAGGCCTCGCGCAGGGCCGCCGCGAGCGGCACGACGGGCGACGCCGACGCGGCGGCCTCGCGGCCGAGGCGGTCGAGGTCGAAGCGCTCGACGCGGCAGGCGCCGACGATCGCGGCCGCCGCGTCGGGCGGGATCTCGCCCTCGCGCGCGCACGCCCGCGCGAGCGCCGCCTCGACGTCGAGCAGCGCCTGCCACCACGAGCGGCCGTCGACGATCGCGGCCACCGGTCCGCGACCGTAGAGCCCCGAGAACGGGTCCTCAGACGTCGAAGAAGACGGTCTCGCCGGGGCCCTGGATGCGGATGTCGAATCTGAAGCCATCGTCGGAGCGCTCGGCCAGCAGCGTCGCACGCCGGTCGGCGGGGACGCTCGCCAGCACGGGGTCGTCGGCCGCGGGCTTTAGGTAGATCCGCGTGGTCAGGTGACGTAGCAGGCCACGGGCGAACACGTGCACGGAGAGAAAGGGCACGGGCGGCACGGCGACGAACCAGCGCCCGTCGTCGTCCGTGGGGCAGCGCGCGAAGGCGGCGGGCTCGTGCGACCACGCCTCCACGAGCGCGTCGGGGATCGGGTCGCCCGCGCCGTCGAGGACGTGGCCCTCGACGCGCACGCCCTCGGGCACGGCGACCGGCCCCTCCTCCCAGGGCAGCCCGATCGCGAAGTACGGCCCCACGGTCTGCGAGGGCGTCGGCCCGCGGCTCAATGCGCCTCCTCGATCGGGGTGCCGTCGCGGCCGCCGAGCACGATGTCGAACTCGTAGGCCAGCGCCCAGTTCTCCTGGCTCGAGTCGATCGAGAAGCGGCTGATCATCCGCTCGCGCGCGCGCTCGTCGCGCACCGACGTGAAGATCGGGTCGTAGGGGAAGAGCGGGTCGCCGGGGAAGTACATCTGGGTGACGAGGCGCTGCTCGAAGGAGCGCCCGAGCAGCGAGAAGTGGATGTGGGCCGGGCGCCACGCGTTCGGGTGGTTGCCCCACGGGTACGGGCCGGGCTTGATCGTCACGAAGCCGTAGCGGCCGTCGGAGTCCGTCTCGCAGCGCCCGGCGCCCGAGAAGTTCGGATCCAGCGGCGCCGGCCACGTGTCCCAGCGGTGCCGGTAGCGACCGGCCGCGTTGCACTGCCAGATCTCGACGAGCGAGTCGCGGATCGGGCGACCGTCGACGTCGAGCAGCCGGCCCGACACCGTGATGCGCTCGCCGATCGGCTCTCCGGGGTGCTGGCGCGTGAGGTCGTGGTCCAGCGGGCCGGGGCGGAGCTCCCCGAGCTGCGGTCCCGTGGACTCGGCGACCTCGCGCGGGAGGTAGACCAGCGGCTCCTTCGGGTGGCGCAGGGCCGTCGCGCGGTACGGCGGGTGGTCCAGCGGCGGATCATGCATCGAGCACCACGGCCAGTCCCTGCCCGACGCCGATGCAGATCGCGGCCACGCCGTAGCCGCCGCCGCGGCGGCGCAGCTCGTAGGCGAGCGTCGCGAGGATGCGCGCGCCGGAGGCGCCGAGCGGGTGTCCGATCGCGATCGCGCCGCCGTTGACGTTGACGCGCTCGGGGTCGAGCTCCGTCCACTCGCCGAGGCACGCGAGCGACTGCGCGGCGAAGGCCTCGTTGAGCTCGACGAGGTCGACGTCCCCGACCGCGACCCCGGTGCGGTCGAGCAGCTTGCGGACGGCCGGAATCGGCCCGACG
>DATNGY010000098.1:0-7474 GCA_035605735.1 Solirubrobacteraceae bacterium | reverse complement strand
ATCGCGGCCTCGTGGGAGGCGCTCGTGGACTCGCTCGAGGTCGCCGAGCAGCCCGGCCGGCGGGCGGGCGCGCGCGGGCGCCGAGCGCCCGGGGCGGCGTGACCGAGACCCGCGTCGAGGTCGACGCGATCGTCCCGCTCGCGCGGCCGCTCCTCGGCGCCGCCGAGGAGCGGGCGGTGCTCGACGTCCTGCGCTCGGGGCAGCTCTCGCTCGGGCCGCGGGTGCCGGCGTTCGAGCGCGCGTTCGCGGCGCGGCTGGGCGTCGCGCACGCGAGCGCGGTGTCGAGTGGCACCGCGGGGCTGCACCTCGCGCTGCGCGCAGTCGGAGTCGGCGACGGCGACGAGGTCGTGACCTCGCCGTTCTCGTTCGTGGCTAGCGCCAACGTCGTCGTCTACGAGCGCGCGCGCCCCGTCTTCGCCGACATCGACCCGGTCACGCTCAACCTCGACCCCGCGGCCGCCGCGGCCGCGGTGACGTCGCGGACGGCGGCGGTCCTGCCCGTGCACATCTTCGGCTACCCGGCCGACACGGGCGCCCTCGAGCGGCTCGGCCTCCCGATCGTCGAGGACGCGTGCGAGGCGCTCGGCGCACGGCACGCCGACGGGCCGGCGGTCGGCGCGCGCGGCCACCCGGCCGTCTTCGGCTTCTACGCCAACAAGCAGCTCACGACCGGCGAGGGCGGCATGGTCACCTCGGCCGACGAGGCGCTCAAGGAGCGCATCGACTCGGAGCGCAACCAGGGCCGGGCGCCGGACATGGGCTGGCTCGACCACGACCGGCTCGGCTTCAACTACCGCCTGACCGACGTGGCCTGCGCGCTCGGCCTCGCGCAGCTCGAGCGCCTCGACGCGATGCTGGGGGCGCGCGCCCGCGTCGCCGCGAGCTACCGCGAGGCGCTCGCCGGGATCGAGGGGCTCGAGCTGCCGTGCGAGGACCGCGACGGCGACGTGCGCGGCTGGTTCGTCTTCGTCGTCCAGCTCCCGCGCGGCCAGGATCGCGACGAGGTCGTGCGCGCGCTGCGCCGCGCGGGGGTGCAGTCGAAGCCGTACCTGCCGGCGATCCACCTCATGAGCTTCTACCGCGCGCGCTTCGGTCACCGCGAGGGCGAGTTCCCCGTCTGCGAGGACGTCGCCGCGCGCTCGCTCGCGCTGCCCTTCTTCCCGGGGCTGACCGAGGGGCAGGTGGCCCGCGTCGCGGCGGCGCTCGCCGGCGCCCTCGGGCAGCCCGCATAAACATGTCGCGCTTCTCCGGGCCCCAGGATCCGGCGTTCCAGGCGCTCAACGCCTCTGTCGGCTTCGACCGCCGGCTCTGGCCCGAGGACCTCGCGCAGTCGCGGGCGCACGCGCGGATGCTCGTCGCGCGCTCGATCATCTCCGCGCAGGACGGCGAGGCCCTGCAGGCCGGCCTCGACGCCGTCGAGGCCGAGCTGCGCGACGGGAGCTTCGCGTTCGCGCCGGCCGACGAGGACATCCACATGGCCCTCGAGCGGCGGCTGACCGAGCACGCCGGCCCGGTCGGCGGGCGGCTGCACACCGCGCGCTCGCGCAACGACCAGGTGGCCACCGACGTCGCGCTCTACGCGCGGGAGGCCGCGCTCGCCGCGCGCGCTGCGGTCGAGGCGCTCATGGCCGCGCTGCTCGACGCGGCCGAGCGCCACCTCGACTGGACGCTGCCCGGCTACACCCATCTCCAGCGTGCGCAGCCCGTCTACCTCAGCCATCACCTGCTCGCGTACGTGTGGATGCTCGAGCGCGACCGCACGCGCCTGCAGGCCGCGCGCGACTCCGCCTCGGTCCTCCCGCTCGGCGCGGGCGCGCTTGCCGGCGTCAACTTCGAGATCGACCGCGCGATGGTCGCCGCGGAGCTGGGGTTCGGCGCGATCGCTCCGAACTCGATCGACGCCGTCTCCAACCGCGACTTCGTCCTCGACCTCCTGCACGCGGCGGCGGTCTGCTCCACTCACCTCTCGCGCCTGGGCGCCGAGCTCGTGCTCTGGTCCTCGCAGGAGTTCGGGTTCGTCGAGCTGCCCGACTCGTGGACGAGCGGCTCGTCGATCATGCCGCAGAAGAAGAACCCCGACGCGGCCGAGCTGCTGCGCGCCAAGGCGCCGCGCGTCGTCGGCCACCTGGGCGCCGTGCACGGCGTCCTCCACGGGCTTCCGCTCACCTACAACAAGGACCTGCAGGAGGACAAGGAGCACCTCTTCGACGCGGTCGACACGCTCGCGCTCTGCCTCGCCGCGGCCGCCGGCATGGTCGCGGGCGCGCGCTTCGACCGCGAGCGGATGGCCGCCGCGGCCGCCGACGAGCTGATCGCGGCCACCGACCTCGCCGACCTGCTGGTGACGCGCGGGACGCCCTTCCGCGAGGCGCACGGCGTCGTCGCCGGGCTCGTGCGCGAGGCGCTCGAGCGCGGCGTGCCGCTGGCCGACGTCGCCGTCGGCGCGCTCGGCCCGGAGGCTGCGGACGTGCTCGAGCGCTCCTCGTGGCTCGAGTCGAAGGTCAGCGAGGGCGGCACCGCGCTGGCGCGGGTCCGCGAGCAGCTCGACCGCGCGCGGGCGCTGCTCGGATGAGCCCCGGCTCCGCCTTCTTCGCCCGGCCCGTGCTCGAGGTCGCCGCGGACCTCGTCGGCTGCACGGTCGTCCACGAGGGCAGCGGGGGCGTCGTCGTCGAGACCGAGGCCTACCACTTCAGCGAGCCGGCGTGCCATGCCTACGTCGGGCACACCGCACGGACGTCCGTCCTCTTCGGCGCGCCCGGCACCGCCTACGTCTACCGCTCCTACGGGATCCACGCGCTCCTGAACGCCGTGTGCGAGCCCGAGGGCGTGGGGGCGGCGGTGCTGATCCGCGCGCTGGAGCCCGTGGCCGGGATCGACGCGATGCGCGCGCGGCGCGGGGTCGACCGCGTCGAGGAGCTGTGCTCGGGGCCCGGCAAGCTCACGCAGGCGCTCGGCGTCGGCCTCGAGCACAACGCGACGTCGCTGCTCGACGGGCCGATCCGCGTCGAGCCGCGGCCGCCGGGCGCGGCGCCGCCGCAGCTCGTCGTCGGCGCGCGGGTCGGCATCACGAAGGCCGCCGAGCTGCCGTGGCGCTTCTGCCTGGCCGGCAGCCGCTTCGTCTCGCGGCCGTGGCCGGAGGGCCTGCGCGCGTCGCTCGCCGCCTGAGCGCTCGTTACGGGGTCGAAGGGGCGCTCGCGCCGCCGGTCCCGCCTCCGGTGCCTCCGGTGCCGCTGCCGTTGCCGCCTGCGCCGGTGCCCGTGCCGGCCGCGGACGGCGCCGACGGCGCGGCTGGCGTGGCCTGGTTGCCAGTGGCGGGCGTCTGCTGGGAGGGCGTCGCCGTGCCGGAGCTCGCGCCACCGGAGGGCTGGGCGGGCGTAGCTTGCGCCGGCGCGCCAGTGCCGGCGCCCTGCGGCACCGCTTGCGAGCTCGGCGTCGCGGGCGCGTAGCCGGGCGTCGTAGTAGTAGTCGTGGCCGCCGGCGGAAGCCCCTTGCGCTCGCGGGCGCGGGCCTCGCGGTCGTCAAGGATCGTGGTCGCCGCGGTCATGAAGTCGTGCCAGATGACGGCCGGGAACGTGCCGCCCTCGACCGGCGCGCCACCGAAGTCGGTCAGCATCGGCTTCAGGCGGTCGGGGTAGCCGACCCAGACGGCGACGGTGAGGTGGTCGGTGAACCCCACGAACCAGGCGTCGCCGCTGTTCTCGGTCGTGCCGGTCTTGCCCGCGGCGAACGTGCCCGCGCCGAGCGCCGCGCGCTTGCCGGTGCCCTGGGTGACGACGGTCGACATGATGCTGACGGCCTCGTCGGCGACGGGCTGGGGCAGCACGCGGATGCGCTTTACGCGGTTGTCGGCGACGAGCTTGCCCTTGCCCAGGGTCTCGACGCGGCGCACGCCGACCGGCCCCGCGTCGCCCGCGCCGAGCGTGCCGGTGACCTTGCGCCCGTGCGCGATGAACGTCTCGTAGGCGTGGGCCATGTCGAGCGGCGACACGCCCTCCCTGAGGCCGCCGAGCGTCATCGCGAGGTTGTGGGAGACCGGCGTGCGGATGCCCATGCGGCGCATGAGCCGGGCGATCTTGCGCGTCCCGACGTGGATTCCGACCGTCGCGAAGACGGAGTTGTCGGAGAACGTCAGGCCGCCCGCGAGCGTCTGACTGCCCGAGTAGCGGCTCTCGAAGTTGTTGACGACGAACTTCTCCTTGCCGCGCGTGTTGGGCACGGTGAAGATCTGCTTGCGCGACGGCCACACCGAGCCGGGGCTGATGCCCGACTTCAGCGCCTGCGCGAGGATGAACGGCTTGATCGACGAGCCCGGCTGGCGCTGGCCCTGGGTGGCGAGGTTGAACGGGGTCGTGTTGTAGTCACGGCCCCCGACCATCGCCCGGACCTCGCCGGTGTCGTTGTCGATTGCCACGAGCGCCGCGGTGGGGCCTGCAGGATTGGAGAGCCAGCGGTTGACCGCGGCCTGCGCGGCGTCCTGGAGCTGGAGGTCGAGCGTCGTCGTGATCTTCAGGCCGCCCTCGAACGCCCGCCGGGCCCCGAAGCGGTCGACGAGCTGCTGGCGCACCCAGGTCGTGAAGTAGGGCGCCTTCGTCTCGACCGTCGGCGGCTCGACGTCGCCGGGCAGCGGCGCCCCCTTCGCGTTGAAGTACTGCAGGCGGCCGAGGAGGCCCTGCTGGAACATCTTGTCGAGCACGAGGCTGCGGCGGCGCTTGGCCGCCGCCTGATGCGCGACGGGGTCGTAGCCGCTCGGGTTGGCCACCAGCCCGGCCAGCAGCGCCGCCTCCTCGGGCTTGAGCTCGCTCACGCACGGGCGCTCGCGCGTGCCGCAGCCGCGGTGGTCGGGCTCGTTGCCGAAGTAGGTCCGCGCGGCCGACTCGACGCCGTAGGCGCCGTTGCCGAAGTAGACGGAGTTGAGGTACTGGGTGAGGATCTTCGTCTTCGGCCACTTGCGCGTGAGGTGGTAGGCGAGGGCCGCCTCGCGCATCTTCTGAAAGAGCGTGCGGTTGGACTGCGCACGCAGGGCGTTCTTGACGAACTGCTGGGCGATCGTCGAGCCCCCCTGGACGGCGTCGCGGTTGACGACGTCCTGGACGAGCGCGCGGCCGATCCCGCGCACGTCGACGCCCGAGTTCTGGTAGAAGCGCTGGTCCTCGATCGCGATGATCGCGCGCCGCATGTAGGGCGAGATCTGGCCGAACGTCACCAGCACGCGGCTCTGGTTGTTGGTCAGGATCCCGAGCTGCTGGCCGCGCGCGTCGTAGAGGACGGAGTTGCGGGCGTCCTTGTACTCGCGGCGGTTCTCGAGGTCGGGCAGGTCGCTGGCGACCGCCATCATCATCCCGAAGGCCGTCGAGACGAGCGCGAGGAAGCTGAGCGGGACGAGGATCGCGACCAGCCGGAGCTTCTTCAGGCGCGGCTTGGGCGCCGGCGGCTCGGGCGGTTCGGCCTCGAACAGCGGCGTGATGTCGGTTGGGGTGGTCGCGTCGCTCATGCGGCGAGGCCGGCCGGCCCGCGGTGCCAGATCCGACGAAGGGGAGGCGCCCAGTCGGGCGTGACGAACGGCGCGCGACGACGGCGGACGTCCCCGCGGCGCGGCCGAACTCTAGCATTGGCGCGGATGGCCGACCCCGCCTCCGACGCCGCGTTCCTGGCCCGCAACGCCGCCCAGGTGCTGCCCGCGGGCGCGCTCGAGCAACGCCTCGAGGAGGCCGCCCGCGAGGGGCGCCAGCTGCGCGTCAAGCTCGGCCTCGACCCGACCGCGCCCGACATCCACCTCGGCCACACCGTCGTCCTCCAGAAGCTGCGCGAGTTTCAGGACCTCGGCCACCGCGTCGTGCTGATCGTCGGCGACTTCACCGCGCGCGTGGGCGACCCGAGCGGCCGTTCGTCGACGCGGCCCGTGCTCTCTACGGACGAGATCGAGGCCAACGCGCGCACCTACCAGGAGCAGGCCTTCCGGGTCCTCGACGACGATGCAGAGCGCTTCGAGCTGCGCCACAACTCCGAGTGGCTGGACATGTCTATGGATCGGCTCTTCGCGCTCGCGCGGACGACGACGGTCGCGCAGCTGCTCGAGCGCGAGGACTTCGCTCGGCGCTTCCGCGCGGGCTCGCCGATCACCGTGCTGGAGCTGCTGTATCCGCTCATGCAGGGCTACGACTCGGTCGCGGTGCGCGCCGACGTCGAGCTCGGCGGGACCGACCAGACGTTCAACCTGCTGCTCGGGCGCGACGTGCAGCGGGCCTTCGGCCAGCCCGAGCAGGTCGTCTTCACGCTCCCGATCCTCGCGGGCATCGACGGCGTCGAGAAGATGTCGAAGTCGGTCGGCAACCACGTAGGCGTGACCGACCCGCCCGACGAGATGTTCGGGCGCGTCATGTCGCTGCCCGACGAGGCGATGGACGGCTGGTTTCAGCTGCTGGGGGTCGAGCGTCCGCCGGCCGGCGCGTCGCCGCGCGACGACAAGCGCGCGCTGGCGCGCGTGCTGGTGTCGCGCTTCCACGGCCCGCAAGCCGCCGCTGCGGCCGAGGGGCGCTTCGACCGCGTGCACGTCGCGCGCGAGGTCCCCGACGACCTGCCCGAGCTGCCGATCGGCGCGGACGGCGGCGTGGTCCATCTGCCCGCGCTGATCGTCGAGGCGGTCGGCGGCTCGCGCTCGGAGGCCCGACGGCTGCTGGCCCAGGGCGGCGTGCGCCTCGACGGCGAGCCTGTGACCGCGCTCGATCTCCCCGCGGCCGATCTCGACGGCCGGGTGCTGCAGGTCGGCCGGCGCCGGTTCCGCCGCCTGCGGGCGTCGGGGTAGGGATCCGCTACATTGGCGCTCCGCCGGCGGCCGGCCTTTGCGGCGGCCCTTGGAGCCGACCCCGATCGCTCGCTATAATGGGCGGTCGCTGTCCGGACGCCGCGAGCGTCCGGGCGCGTGTCCTAGCGAAGGAGTCCCCTTCCCGGCAGGGCGCGGCGGTCTTTGAAAACTCAACAGCATGCGCACCCTCGGGCCGACCCATCGGCCGCGGGTGTGCGTCCAGGTTCGATCCGCCGGACCCGGCACCGCGCGCTCGCGCGCGGTGGCGGCCTCGGCGGACCTGAGATTGACCCGTCATGACCGCGGTGCTCGTGTACGCGCACCGCGACGAAGGTCCATGACGAGCTCTACGTGACGCCGGGCGGTCCTTCGGGCCCGCGCGGCAGCAGTTCTTCACGGAGAGTTTGATCCTGGCTCAGGACGAACGCTGGCGGCGTGCTTAACACATGCAAGTGGAGCGACGAACCGGGCTTCGGCCCGGGGCAAAGCCGCGAACGGGTGAGTAACACGTGGGTAACCTGCCCCGATGACCGGGACAACCCGAGGAAACTCGGGCTAATACCGGATGTGCTCCCACCGCATCAGCGGTGTGAGGAAAGGAAGCTTCGGCCTCCGCATTGGGATGGGCCCGCGGCGCATTAGCTTGTTGGTGGGGTAATGGCCTACCAAGGC
>DATNGY010000097.1:0-3383 GCA_035605735.1 Solirubrobacteraceae bacterium | reverse complement strand
GGCCCAGGGCCTGTCGAACCGGGCCATCGCCGAGCGGCTCGTGGTCACCGGCCGCACGGTCGAGACCCACATCGGCCAGATCTTCCTCAAACTCGGCCTCCACGAGGAGGGCACGGAGAACCGCCGCGTCGCCGCGGTGATCACGTACCTACGCGCTCAGCCCGCCGGCTGAGCGGCGCCCGTCGGGATGCGGGCGACGAGCGTCGTGCCACCGCCCTCCGGGCTGACGACCGAGAGCGATCCGCCGAGCGCCTCGAGGCGGTCGGCGAGCCCGACGAGGCCGCTGCCGGCGGTTCTGTTCGCCCCGCCGCGCCCGTCGTCGCTGACCGAAACCACGAGGCGGCCGTCGTCGTCGGCGGCCGTGAGGCGGACGTGCCGGGCGTCCGCGTGCTTGAGCACGTTGGCCAGCGCCTCGCCGGCCGCGAAGTAGCCCGCGGACTCGACGACGTCCGGGAGGCGGCCTTGCAGAAGCACGTCGGTCGCGACCGGCAGCGGGTGGCGGTCCGCGAGCGACTGGAGCGCCGCGCCGAGCCCCGCCTCGTTGAGCACCGGTGGCCGGATGCCGCGCGCGAGCTCGCGGATCTCCTCCATCGCCGCGTCGAGCTCCGTGACGAGCGCGTCCAGCTCGTCAGCGAGCGCGACGTTCCCGGTGCGGCCGACACGCTGCTCGAGCGTGCGTACGCGTAGCGCGAGGGTGACCAGCCGCTGCTGGGCGCCGTCGTGCAGGTCGCGCTCGAGCCGGCGGCGTTCGACGTCGCCGGCTGCGACGATCCGCTGCCGCGACGCGCGCACCTCGTCGAGCCGGACCCGCACCTCGTCCGCCAGGCGCTCGTTGTGGAGCGCCAGGCGCGCGGCCGCCGCGACGGCGTCGAGCAGCTCGGGCTCCTCGCGCAGGGCCGCGTCGTGCACGAGCGCGCCGAGGGTCGTCCCGTCGCGTTCGAGGACCGTGGCTGCGCGCGCCTCGCCGGGCCCCGGGAGCGCCACCTCGCGGCCGTCGGCGTCCAGGTAGCAACGGCGCTCCGACGACCAGCGCAACAGCTGTAGGCCAGGGTCCGCGAGCGCGCGGCGCATCGCGCCCGAGCCACCTTCGAGGCCGCGATCGTCGAGGCTGACGACGACGTCGGCGATCCGCGTGCGGGCGCGACGTCCGCGCACCAGCGAGACGACGATGGCGAGGGCGATGGCGATGCGCGTCCCGGCCATCAGCACCAGCATCGCGTGGCTGGGCTCCACCGGGGCGCTCACGACCCGGGTGGCGACGCGGTTGTAGGTGACGAGCGCGGCCGTCGCGGCGCCGGCCGCCAGCAGGGGCGCGAGCGTGCGCCGCGCCGCGCCGCTCGCGCGGCGCCAGCGGAGCGCGAGGAGCGCGAGCGCCGCAAGCGCGAAGCCGGCCTCGGCGACGCTCGCGATGCGCACGGCGGTCTCGTAGGCGGCCGGATCGGTCACCCCGGTGATCCGGTTGCCGACGCACAGGCAGCTCGTGACGTCGAGCGGCGGCCGAAGCAGCAGGCGCGCGAACGCGACGGCGGCGTGCGAGGCGACTACGCCCGCGGCGATCGCCTGCGCGGGGCGCTCGCGCAGGCCGCCCGGCGTGACCCACAGCAGCAAGACGATCAGCAGCCCGTCGTGCCAGCCCTGCAGCGGGAAGCCCACGAAGTCCACGAGCGCCATGTCGGTCCCGTAGCCGAACGCGCCAAGGAACCACAGACCTCCGATCGCCACGAGCGCCGGTCCGGTCCGGGAGTCCGGCCGCGCCAGCCACGCCGCGAGGCCCGCGAGCACCGACGCTACGCCCACGCTCGCGTCGACCGCGACCAGCCACGCGGGCCACACGTACCCGTCCAGGGCGGCGCGCTCGCCGAGGGCACCGACCGCGAGCGCTGCCGCGGCCGCTACCACGGCGACCGTGGCAGAGCCAGCGCGCACGGTGCGGATCGCCGTCGTCGCGGCCATGGCGCTGATCGTCTCAGAGGAGGAAGCGCCTGGCCACCAGGACCCGTGCGCGCCCGGATCGAGTTCCGTGCAGGCCACGATGACCGCGCCCGCAGGCGCTCCTACGGTCGCCGCATGCCCAGGCACTCGACGTTTTGCGGCCTGCTCGCCGCTCTGGTCCTGCTGCTCGCGGCTCCGCCCGGGCACGCGAGTCCACGCGTCGAGCCGTGCGACGACCCGCCGGGAACGGTCTGCGGCTCGATTCAGGTGCCGCTCGACCGCTCGCGCCCCGCGGCGGGCACGATCCCGATCTTCTTCGCGCTCGTGCGCCACAGCGCGCCCGGCCCGGCGATCGGCACGATCCTCGCCGCCGAGGGCGGGCCGGGCGTGTCGTCGACCGCGTCGTCGGATTTCTTCGCGTGGCTCTTCGCCCCGCTGCTGGACCGCCGCGACCTGCTGATGATCGACCTGCGCGGCACCGGGCGCTCCGCGGCGATCGACTGCCCGGCGCTGCAGCACGGCGTCGGCGAGCAGCTCGCCGCCGTGCGCGCGTGCGGCGCCCAGCTCGGGGCGTCCGCGTCGCTCTTCGGCAGCGGCGACCGCGCCGAGGACATCGAGGACGTCCGGGCGGCCCTCGGCATCGAGCGGCTGGACTTCTATGGGCTCTCCGGCGGCGGCCTGCAGGTCCAGGCGTACGCCGCGCGCCACGGGAACCGGCTGCGCACAGCGGTGCTCGACGCGCCGTACCGGGTCGGGTACGACGACGCCTTCCAGTCGCCCGTGACGCGCGCGCTCGTGCGCTCGGCCGTGCTCGTCTGCGAGCGCTCGCCGAGCTGCGGCGCGGCCGACCGGCATCCGCGGCGCACGCTGCGCCGGCTCCTGGAGCGCGTGCGCGCCCGGCCCGTGACCGGGACCGCGCTCGACGCCGACGGGCACCAGCTGGAGGTCGTCGTCGACGAGGCGCGCATGGTCGACCTGCTCGCCGACACGAGCGGTGGGTTCCTCGACGCGTCGGAGATCAGCGCCGCCGGCCGCGCACTGGAGCACGGCGACCCGGCGCCGCTCGTGCGGATGGCCGCCGAGACCGACGGCCCGGCCTTCACGGACCAGGGCGACCCGCGCTTCTACTCCGACGGCGACTTCGTCGCGACGTTCTGCACGGACGGGGTCTTCCCATTCGCGCGGCCGGCTCCCGAGGCCACTCGCCGCGCCCAGTACGAAGCGGCCGTCGCGCGCCTGCCGCGCCACGCGTTCGCGCCGTTCTCCGTGACGGCATGGCTGGGCTCCGCCGTGCCGCCGGCCGACGACTGCGTGCCGTGGCCCCCGTCGGACGACGCGCGCCCGGCGATCCCGCCCGGCGCCTCGTTCCCCGGCGTGCCGGCGCTCGCGCTAACGGGCGACCTCGACACCTCCGTCGCGAGCGAGAGCGTCGCCGCCGTCGCCGCGCGGTT
>DATNGY010000096.1:0-2124 GCA_035605735.1 Solirubrobacteraceae bacterium | reverse complement strand
GCCCAGCTCGAGCGCCCAGCGCGCCGCGTGCGCGAACCACCGCTTCGGGTCGCGTGCCCGCGGGGACGACCCCGGAAGGCGGTCCTCGAGGACCCACAGCGCGCTGCGGCCCTCGCCGGAGGCGTGCAGGCGGGGAATGCCCCGCAGCTGCGACTCCGCGCGGATCCGCTTCCGCGCCTCGAGTCCTGCGCGCAGCCGGTCGCTCGGGTCGGCGTAGACGTGCAGAAGCCGCTCGCCCGCGACGGCGTACATGTAGTGCGGGTCCGGGCGGAAGAGCGGCTCGAGCGCCTGCGGCCGGGCGCCGTCGAGCGCCGCCGCGACCTCGTCCGGCACGCTCGCGAGCAGCCGCTCCGGCGAGACCGGCCGCGCGCGGAGGCCGACGCCCGCGACGAAGCCGCGCAGCGTCTCGCGGGTCTCGCGCAGCCGCCTCGAGTCCCGCGAGCGGACGGCGCTGGCGGTCGCGTCGACGATCGACTTCGCGTACCGGGCTGCAAGCACGGGGTCGCGGTGCCGTCGCGCGAGCTTGCCGATCCCGTAGGCGTACGGAAAGCGCGAGGCGAGCCGTTCCTCGCGGGTCTTCGTCGGGTGGTAGACGACGACGTCTGGCGACCACGCGACGCGGCGGCCGGCGCGCAGGAGGCGGTGGATCGCCTCCGTGTCCTCGGCCGACCGCGCGACGGCGCCGAGGCCGAACAGCACGTCGAAGCCGCCGACCGCGACGAGGTCGTCCCGGCGGAAGGCCATGTTTCCTCCCGTGCCGATCGTCCAGGGCAGCGTGCGCGGCCCGCTGACGAGGCGCAGCTTGCCCTCCCCGTCGTAGCGGCAATACGGGAGGCCGCGGTCGTCCCGCGGCGCGATCGGGCCGAACACGGCGGCCACGTCACGGAGGTCGAACGTCGAAAACAGGCCCGTGACCCAGCCCGCGTCGACCACCTCGTCGTCGTCGACGAACGCGACGTAGGGCGCCCGCGCCGTCGCCAGGCCACGGTTGCGCGCGTACGACAGGCCGCCGGGAAAGCTCTCGAGCACGGTCGCCGAGCCCAGCGCCGGCGCTGCGTCGTCTCCCTGCCACACCACGAGCACCTCGACCTCCCGGCCCGCGGCAGCGGCCGATGCCTCCACGGAGGCGACCGTCTCCGCCACCTCCTCGCGCCCAAGGGTGCAGATCACGACCGAGAGCTTCGGATCCGGCACGCGGGAGACCTTAGCCGGGGGATGAGTCACGATCCGCGTCGCATGCGCGCGCTCGTCGTCCTGACCCAGCCGCCGCTGCCCGAGGGCGGTGCCCCGGGGAAGACCGCCGTTGGCCTCCTGCGGGGACTGCGCGAGCACGGGGTCGACGTGCGCGCGGTCGCGGCGCGCCGCGGATCGTCGGTCGCGGGCGACGTCCCGGCCGACCTGCCCGTGGAGCTCGTCGACGTCGAGCCGCCGGGGCCGTGGGAGGCTCGGCTCGGCAGGCTGCGGCGCCCGCTCGGGGAGCTCGGGAGCGGATCGTTCGCCGCACGTGTCCGGGAGGCGGCGAGCGAGGCCGACGTGCTGCACCTCGAGGAAACCGAGACCGCGTGGGCCGGCGAGGGGATCGGACTGCCGTCGCTCGTGCACGTCCACTTCCTCGCCCGGCGCGACCGCGATCTGGGCGCCCCGTGGCGCAAGCAGTTCCGGGAGGTTCTCGACGGCTCCCGCGCCGAGCGCGCCGCCGCCCGGCGGCACCGCCACCTCGTCGCGAGCTCGCCGGTCGTCGCCGACGCCCTGCGCGCCGCCGCCCCCCGGGCCGAGGTCGTGCTCGCGCCTCTGTCGCTCGATCCCGCGCTCTACGAGCCCGCGCCGCTCAGCGGGCCGCCCCTCGCCGGGCTGATCGGCACCGCGCGCTGGGGCCCGACCGCCGACGCGATGCGCACCCTCGTCCGCGACGTCTGGCCACTGGTTGCGCGCGCCGCGCCCGAGGCGAGGCTCGTCGTCGCCGGCCGGGGAACCTCGGAGCTCGGCCTCCCCCAGTCGTCCGGGGTCGACCTGCTCGGCGAGGTCGACTCGGCACGCGACCTCTTCCAGCGGCTCTCACTCCTGCTCTTCCCGCTCGCGCGCGGGAGCGGCATGAAGGTCAAGACGCTCGAGGCGATGGCCAGC
>DATNGY010000095.1:0-2013 GCA_035605735.1 Solirubrobacteraceae bacterium | reverse complement strand
TCGCGTCCGCGTAGTAGGCGTCCTGCTTGTAGAGCACGTCGGCGACCTCGGAGAGCACGCAGAAGCCGTGGGCGAAGCCCGGCGGGACGTAGACCATGCGCAGGTTCTCGTCGCTCAGCTCGAAGCCCTCCCAGCGCCCGTAACCCGGCGAGCCGCGCCGCAGGTCGACCGCGACGTCCCAGATTTCCCCGCGCGCGCAGCGCACGAGCTTGCCGGCGCCGCGCCCGACCTGGAAGTGCAGCCCCCGCACGACCCCGTGGCGCGAGCGCGACTGGTTGTCCTGGACCATCTCCTCGACGATCCCCAGGGCGACGAACTCGGTCCGCCGGTAGGTCTCCGAGAAGAAGCCGCGCTCGTCGCCGAAGGCGGCCGGCTCGATCAGGACCGGGCCCTCGAGCGTGGTCGGCAGGCGCGTGAAGCGGTCGGGCACGGCGCGGGATCCAAGCACGATCGAGGCCTTCGCGCGCTCAGGCAGCGTCCCTCGAGCCGCTCTCGCACTGCCCGCTCACGCGCGAGGAGCTCCACGCGCGCAAGGCCGCGACCGCTCGTCCGCGACGTCCTCGAGACCCAGCGGGGCGCGATCGTCGGGCTGCGCGACGGCAGCGAGATCTCCGACGACGTCATGCATCGCCCCGAGCGCGAGCTCGACCTCGAGGAGCAACGCCTGGAGATCCAGCTAGTCCTCGCGCGCCGGCACGCGCGCGGTCACCGCGAGCCGCCGGCCGTCCGGCGACCACGTCAGGCCGTCGAGCTGCCGCCGGCGGATCCGCGCGAGCTCCCGCGCGGGCGCCGGACCGGAGGGGTCGACGACGAGGATGCGGTCGGCGACGACGATCGCCAGGCGGCCGCCGTCGGGGGCTCAGGCGACGTCGGAGGCCTGCTCGTCGCCGATCCGGCGCGGTGCCCGCCCGCCGGCGAGGTCGACGAGCGTCAGGTGGTAGCGCGGGCTGCCCTGGCCGGCGGCGGCCACGGCCAGCGTGCCGCCGTCGGGCGACTGCTCCCAGGACGGCTCGCCCGCCCGCACGTCCCGCAGGACGGTCCGCCGCCCGCGCCCGTCGGGCCGTACGACGACGAGGTCGTCGCCGGACCAGACGAGGAGCCGCCCGTCGCGCAGCCAGATCGGCGCCAGCCCGACGGCCACGACCCTGGCGCGGCCCCGCCACAGCGGCACGACGACGACGCGCGCGGGTTGGCGGTCGAGGTCGCCCCGGGCCTCGGACGCGCTCAGGCGCACGACCGCGATCCGCCGCCCGTCGGGCGACCACGCGGGCGTGCCCGAGGTCCGCGACAGCAGCCGCCGCGACCGCCCGCCACGCAGCGGCGCTACGGCGAGGTCGCCGGTGTTCAGGAGCTCGGGGTCGCGCGGGGGCAGCTGGTAGGCGATGCGTCGCCCGTCCGGAGAGACGGCGACGTCCCCGGTCGCCACGTCGGCGGTGCGCAGCACGCGCCGCGCGATCCGCGGCCCGCGCGCATCGAAGATCGCGAACGGGAGGCGCGGACGGACGTCGCCGCGCGCCTCGCCGCTGACGTAGATCCGGCGCCCGTCGGACGACCACGCGGCGCTCCCGCGCGCGGCGGTCAGCCGCTGACGGGCGCCGGTCTGGCCGTCGACCAGCAGCACGCCGACGTCGCGCGGCGCCGAGCGGCCGTCCGCGCCCGCGCCGGCGGCGGCGGCGAGCACGGCGGCGACGACGAGGAGCTTGCGCACGGTATTTCGGCCTACCCGGGACGCGCCGCTCAGATCTGCGCCGAGCGGACTGAGATCCCTGCTACCATTGCGCGAGCAACGTTTGAGCTTCCCAAAGGTTGACCATGGCGCAGACCCTCCTTCTCATCCCCCTCGACGACACCGTCGTCTTCCCGACGATGGATGTCACCCTGCCCATCGACACCGGTGACGAGGAGCAGGTTCTCCTCGTCCCCCGCCACGAGGGCGAGTACGCCCCCGTTGGCACCATCGCCCGCGTCGCCGAGCGCGTCCGCCTCCCCGGCGGCGCCCGCGGCGCCGTCCTC
>DATNGY010000094.1:0-2707 GCA_035605735.1 Solirubrobacteraceae bacterium | reverse complement strand
GACGCGCCATCCGATCGAGCGCGGCGTGATCGCCGACTTCTGTGCCGGCATGCGCGACGACCTGTGCGGCCGCGTCCTCACCACCGAGGAGGAGCTCGACACGTACTGCTACCGGGTGGCCGGGACGGTCGGGGTCGTCATGGCCTCGGTGCTCGGCACGACGACGCCGCAGGCCGACCGACACGCCGCGGCCCTCGGGCAGGCCATGCAGCGGACGAACATCCTGCGCGACATCGACGAGGACCTCGCGCGCGGCCGCATCTACCTCGCGCGCGAGACGCTCGAGCGCTTCGGCGGCTCGCTCGAGCCCGGCCGTCGCGCGGAGCTCGTTCGCGATCAGATCGCCCGCGCCGACGCGCTCTACGACGTCGGGCTGGAGGGCGTGCCGATGCTGCGCTCGGGCCGCCGGGCGATCGCGGCCGCCGGGCACATGTACCGCGAGATCCTGCGCCAGATCGAGCGCGACGGCCTCGGCGCGAGGCCCGGCCGCGCCGTCGTGCCGCGCGGGCGCAAGCTCTACGTCGCCGCCCGCGCCGCCTCGGCGGCGTAGCCGACGAGGACGGCCAGGTCGCGGTGGGCCCACGCGAGCGACGGCCGCAGGCCCGCGGCCTCGAGCCAGCCGAGCTGCTCGGCGGCCGTGCTCGGCGTGTCGTAGAGGCCGTCGATCGGGGTGACGGCGTCGGCGGCGTGGAGGGGCACTACGACGTCGCCGACGACGACGCGCGCGCCCGGCGCGAGGACGCCCGCGAGCCGCGAGTAGAGGTCGGCCTTGCCGGGCCCGTCGAGGTGGTGCACGCAGAGCGCCGAGACCACGAGGTCGAAGGGGCCGGCGGGCAGCTCCTCCTCGAGGCGCCCGACCCGCAGGTCGGCCTCCGGCAGCGCCTCACGCGCGATGGCGAGCATCCGCTCGCTCGCATCGATGCCGACGAGGTGGGCGCCCCGGTGGGCGGCGAGCACGCGGCGGGCCGTCTCGCCGGTGCCGGTCCCGAGCTCGAGGATCGTCCGTGCGCCCGGCGCGCGCGCCGCCTCCGCAACCTCGTCCTGCAGGCGCTCGAAGGCCGGCACCTCGGCGGCCATGAGCTCCAGGTAGGACGCGGGGTCGAAGTGGAACTGGCCCACCGGCGGCAAGCTACCGGCATGCGCCCGTCCCGCCTGCTCCTCGGCGCGCTCGTCGGCGCCCAGGTCCTCTACCCCCGCGTGGCCTCGCGCCGCCGCGACGCCGCGACGCGTGGGATCGTCGCGCTCATGCTCGTCACGTCGGTGGCGGAGACGCTCGAGGCGCGCGGGCCGCGGCGCGCGCTCGCGCTCGGTGCGAGCGCTGCGGCGATCGGCTTCGCCTCCGAGGTCGCGGGCGTGGCCACGGGCCGTCCGTTCGGCCACTACGTGTACTCGGGCAAGCTCGGGCCGCGCGTCGCCGGCGTCCCGCTCCTGGCCGCGGCGGCGTGGACGATGATGGCGCGCCCCGCCTGGGTCGTCGCCGGCCTGGTCGCCCACCGCCGCGCGAGCAGGGTGGCGCTGGCGGCCGCGGCGCTCGCCGCCTGGGACGTGTTCCTCGACCCGCGCATGGTCCGCGACGGGTACTGGGCATGGCCCATGGGTGGCCGCTTCGAGGACGTGCCGGCCTCGAACTTCGCGGGCTGGCTGGCCGTCGGCGGCGCGATCTTCGCCGTCTGGTCGGCGCTGGACGGCGCGCGCCCCGCGCGCGACGGGACCGACGACGGCGCGCTCGCGCTCTACGTGTGGACGTGGGCGGGCGAGGCCGTCGCCAACGTCGCGTTCTGGGGTCGCCCGCGGGTCGCGCTCGCCGGCGGCGTCGCGATGGGCGCCGTCGCGCTTCCGGCCCTGCGCGCGCGCGTGCGGCGGTGAGGGTCGTCGTGGCCGGCGCGGGCGTCGGCGGCCTCGCGTGCGCGGTGCGGCTGGCCGAGGCCGGTCACGACGTCCTCGTGCTCGAGCAGGGCGAGGCGCCCGGCGGGAAGGCGCGCCGGCTGGAGCTGCCGGGAGGCTTTCGCTTCGACACGGGGCCGTCGCTGCTGACGATGCCGTGGGTCGTGCGCGACCTCCTGGGCGACGACGTCGAGCTCGTCCGCGTGGAGCCGGTCACGCGCTACCGCTTCGCCGACGGCTCGGCGGTCGAGCTCAGCGCCGACCTGCCGCGCGCCCTGGCGGCGCTCGAGGCATTCTCGCCCGGGGCGGGCGCCGACTGGGCGCGCTACCTCGGAACGTGCGCCTCGATGTGGCGCGCCTCCGAGCCGTTCCTCGCCGGACCGCCGCCGTGGCCCCCGCGCCGGGCGCGGGCGAGCGAGCGGAGGGCCGATCCGCGCGACCTCGTCCGCGTCAAGCCGTGGCTGACTTTGAGCGCGCTCGCGCGCGCGACGTGCCGCGACCCCCGCCTGCGCATGGTCGTCGAGCGCTTCGCGACCTACGCGGGTGCCGATCCGCGGCGGGCTCCGGCCGCGCTCGCCGTCGCCGGCTACGTCGAGCACGCCTACGGGGCCTGGCACGTGCGCGGCGGCTTGTACGCGATCGTCGAGGCGCTCGTCGCCCGCCTGCGGCGATCGGGCGGCGAGCTGCGGCTGCGCGCGCCGGTGCGCGCGGTGCGCCGCGGCGAGGTCGACACCGACAGCGGCGGCGAGCGCGCGCAGGCCTTCGTCTGGAACGGCGACGCGCTCGCGCTCGACCGCCTCCTGCGCCGCCGGCGCCGCCGGGC
>DATNGY010000093.1:0-4881 GCA_035605735.1 Solirubrobacteraceae bacterium | reverse complement strand
CTCGCGACCGCGGGCGACGTGTCGGCCGACGGGCGCGTGGTCGCGGTTCGCGGCTACGGCGAGCTCGCGGTCTGGCTGCGGCGGGGGCGCGAGCCGCTCGCGCGGACGCTGCGACGGCGCCCTTGCCGCTCCCCCACGGTGCTCGAGGACGGGCAGGGCGAGGCGCTCGCGCTCGACCGCCACGGCACGAGCTTCCTCACGGTGGCCGAGGGCTCGCCCGCCGTGCTGCGCCGCTACGCGCCGGCCTCGAGGTAGGGCCCGAGCAGCGTCAGGTCGCCGGGCCCCAGGCGGTCGGACGCCGTCTTGAGCTGGTGCCAGTAGGGATAGAGGAGCGGCGGCCGGCTCACCGCCTCCAGGCGCCGGAGCTCGTCGTCGCTGAGCTCGAGCTCCGCGGCGGCGAGGTTGTCGGCCAGCTGCTCGTCGGTGCGCGCGCCGACGATGACCGAGGCGACGCCCGGACGCGTGAGCAGCCACGCGAGCGCGACCTGCGCGGGCGACGCGCCGCGGGCGTCGGCGACCTCGACGAGGACGTCGACGATCGCGAAGAGCGCCTCCTCGTCGCGGACGGGCGGCTCGTTCCAGTCGGTCAGCTGCCGCGAGCCCTCGGGCGGCCGCCGGTCGCGGCGCACCTTGCCGGTGAGCAGGCCCCCCGCCAGCGGGCTCCAGACGAGGATCCCGACGCCCTCCTCGACGGCGATCGGCACGAGCTCGTACTCGGCCTCGCGCGCCTGCAGCGTGAGGTGGATCTGCTGGGAGGCGAAGCGCTCGAGGCCACGGCGCTCGGCGATCCCGAGGGCCTTCATGAGCTGCCGGGCCGCGAAGTTCGAGCACCCGACGTAGCGGACCTTGCCCGCGCGCACGAGCGTGTCGAGCGCGCCGAGCGTCTCCTCGAGCGGCGTCACGCCGTCCCACTCGTGCACCTGGTAGAGGTCGATGTGGTCGACCTGCAGGCGCCGAAGGCTCGCCTCGCACGCGGCGACGAGGTGCGCGCGCGAGTTCCCGGCGTCGTTCGGCCCGTCGCCCATCGGCATCCGCGCCTTCGTGGCGAGCACGACGCGGTCGCGGCGCCCCTGCAGCGCCTGCCCGAGGATCTCCTCGGAGAGGCCGTCGGAGTAGACGTCGGCGGTGTCGACGAGCGTGACGCCGGCGTCGAGGCAGCGGTCGAGCTGGCGACGCGCGCCGTCGAGGTCGGTCTCCCCGACGCTCGCGAACTTCCCGCGGCCGCCGAACGTCATCGTCCCCAGCGCGAGCGCAGAGACGCGCAGGCCGCTGCGGCCGAGCTGGCGCTGCTCCATGGGCTGCCCCTACCCCGAAGGGACGGCGACCGAACGCGGCGGCAGATGCGGGAGCACGTCGAGCCCCGACAGCGCGACGACGCTCTCCTGCTCGTTGGGGTCCGTGCGGGCGATGACGGCCTCGGCCGTCACGTCGCCCGTGTTGGCGGGAAGGTGCGGCACGCCCGCGGGGATGTGCACGAAGTCGCCGGCCTCGACGACGGCGTGGTGCTCGAGCAGCGGTCCCGACCATATCTCGACTCGCCCGCGCAGAACGTAGATCGAAGACTCGTGGTCCGCGTGCAGGTGCGCGTGGGCGCGAGCGCCCGGCGGCATCGAAACCCGGTGCATGCAGATCGCGCGCGCGCCGGCGGACTCGGCGGAGACGCCGGCAGCGTAATCGAGTCCCTGGCGGCCGACGTAGGAGCCATCCGGGCGGATGACCGTGCAGTGGGGCATGGTCCCTCAGACGCCGGCCCGCCCGCGGCCTTCCCGGCCGCGGATAGGTTGGCGCGGTGCGACGCGCCGGGAGCCGAACGGTCCTGCTGGGGACGCTGGCGACGGCCGCCGCCCTCGCCCCGGCCGCGCACGCACGCACGTGCGACGCCACCGCGATCATCGCCTCCCACCACGGGGCGGCGCCGCGGCTCGCGGGCCATCGCCTGCGCAACGGCGACCGCGTGCCCCCCGGCGGCCTCGTGACCGTGCGCGCCCGTGCCCGCGCACGGCTGCGCATCGGGGCGGCCAGCGTGAGCGCGCGCGGCGCGCGGCTCGCCGCGGCCTGCGCGCGCCGGCAGGGTCTCCTCGTCCTCCTCGACCGCGGCACGGTCCTCGTGCGGGGACCGGCGACCGTGCTCACGCGCAACGCGCGCGTGCGCCCTGCCGCGCGCCCCGCGCGCTTCGCGGTCATCCGCGACGCTCGACGGCGGCGCACGACCGCGCGCACCGCCGGCGCGCCGCTGCTGGTCGCGGCGACCGCGCCGCCGCGGACCACGGTCAGCGCCGCCCTGCGCGGCCAGAGCGCCGTCGTCGACCGCGGCGCGCAGCCGCGCCTCGACGTCTGGCCGTTCGCGCCGCCGGCCGGCCTGCGCCGTGCCCGGCGCAGCGACCGGCTGCCCGCCTGGGACGCCGACGGCGCCGCGTGCTCCGTCGGCTGCCGGCCGTTCGTCCGCCGGCCGGCGTGGCCGCTGCGACCCTTCCACGCGCAGCACGCGCTGCGCGCAGGGATCGACGAGCTGCGGCCGTCGGGCTTCCACGTCGGGATCGACATCCAGGCGGGCGAGCGCCAGCGCGTCTTCGCGCTCCAGGACGGCTTCGCGCACGTCATCGCGCGCGGGACGGTCGACGAGCGCGTCCGGGTCGGCGACTTCCTCTACTGGCACGTGCGCCACCGCGTGCGCGAGGGCCAGCGCGTGGTCGCGCTGCGCACCGTTCTCGGCCGGCTCGTCCACAACGCGCGGCACCTGCACCTCTCCGAGCTGCGCGGCGGGCGCTACCTCAACCCGCTGCGCCGCGGCGGTCGCGTCCTGGCTCCGTGGGGCGACACGCTGGCACCGGTCATTGCGCGGCCGCGCCGGACGCCCACCGGCTTCGCGGTCCGCGTCTTCGACCCGCAGAGCTTCACGGCGCGCGTCGGCTACCTGACGCCCGTGCTCGCGCCCGCGGCCGTGGCCTTCCGGCTCGACGGCGGCCCCCTGCGCTTCGCCCTGCGCGCCACGCACGTGCTCGCGCACGGCCTGGTCGGGACGATCTTCGCGCCGGATGCGCACCGCCCCGGCTGGGACTGCTTCGCGCACCGCCTCGTGTGCCGCCCGGACTGGGACTACCGCCTGCTCACGCTCCCGATCCCGTTCGCGCGCCGGCTCACGGTCTACGCGTGGGACTGGGCCGGCAACGCGAGCGTCCTCGCCTCGGCGCTGAGAGGGCGCGCGGTCCTCCCCGCGTAGCGCCTATGCTGCCGCGCGATGCGCACCGGCCTCGCTGCCCTGCTCGCGCTCGTCGCCCCCGGCGCTACGGCCGCGCCCGCCTCCGCGGCGCGCTACCACGGCTGCATGGCCGAGTCGTCGGGGTGCCAGCACCGCTTCGTCGCCGGCGATCTGCCGATCGCCCGCTTCCAGGACGCAAGCGGCCGGCGCACGCGCGTCAGCGTCTGTGTGCGCGACAGCGAGGGCACCCGCTGCTGGCGCAGCCGCCGCCCGCGCAAGCGCTTCGGCTTCGTGACCCAGATCATCAAGTACCGGACGGGCGGAGCCCACCTCACGACCTGGCGCGTCCGCGGCAAGGTCGTCGCGCGCTGGCACTGGCGCCTGGTCCCCGAGCCGGAGTAGCGCAACGACGCCGGTCGGGGGGTGAATACCCGATGCGCCCGCGGTCCTGCGCCGTCTGCAGCGGGCCCTCGAAGCTGTGATGTTGTAACGAAGCTACAAATACGACGCGTCAGCTCTAACAGAATCCGCACACAGCGGCGCGACATATGCGCCTATCGTGCAACGGGTGAGCCGCGCCGATCGCATCGCCAACCTCGTCGCCGTCGTCACGCCCTTCGTCGGGCTCGTCGCCGCCGTCGTCCTGTTCTGGGGCCACGGCGTCGACGCGACCGACCTCGCCGCGTTCGCGATCATGTACGTGGTTGCGGGCTTCGGCGTGACCGTGGGCTTCCACCGGCTGCTGACCCACCGCGCGTTCCAGACGCACAAGCCGGTCGAGTACGCGTTCGCCGTCGCGGGATCGCTCGCGGTCCAGGGACCGGTCATCGACTGGGTGGCCGACCACCGCAAGCACCACGCCCACACCGACCGGGAGGGCGACCCGCACTCGCCGCACGTCGACTTCGGCGAGGGCTGGCGCGGCGCCCTGCGCGGGCTCTTCCACGCCCACATGGGCTGGCTCTTCATCGAGCACGGCCGCGCGGCGCGGCGCAAGTACGCGCCGGACCTGACCGAGGACGCCGGCATGCGCGCGATCAACCGCCGGTTCCACTGGATCGTCGGCCTGAGCCTGCTCGCGCCGTTCCTCATCGGGCTCGCCCTCGACCGCACGCTCGCGGGCGCGCTCACCGCGCTGCTCTGGGGCGGTTTCGTGCGCGTCTTCTTCCAGCACCACATCACCTGGTCGATCAACTCGGTCTGCCACTTCTTCGGCCGCCGGCGCTTCGACGTCGACGACCACTCGACGAACGTCCTCTGGCTCGCGCTGCCCTCTCTGGGCGAGTCCTGGCACCACAACCACCACGCGTTTCCGCGCTCGGCCGAGCACGGGCTGCGCTGGTGGGAGGTCGACCCCTCCGCGCTCGTCATCCGCGGGCTGCAGCGCCTCGGCCTGGCCTGGAACGTCGTGCGGATCCCGAGCGAGCGCCAGCAACAGCGCCTCGCGGCGCCCCGCGAGCACGCGACGGTCGCCTGAGCGCGCGCTACGCCGCCGGTCGCGCCGCCTCGACGTGGCGCGCGATCAGCGCGGCCGTCTGCGGGCGCAGGTCGGCGAAGTCCAGGCGACGGCCCTCGGTCGTGCGCACGCGCAGGACCGCCGCGCGGCGCAACGGGCGGCTCAGGCGGTGGTCGATCGCGGCGATCGCCGCGAAACGCACGTAGCGGACGCGCTGGGTGATGGC
>DATNGY010000092.1:0-4007 GCA_035605735.1 Solirubrobacteraceae bacterium | reverse complement strand
CCTCGGTCGAGGACTTCTCGCGCTCGCGGCCGGCGTGGGTCGACGGTCCGCTCGTGGAGCTGGCGGAGCTGCGCCGCCGGCAGGGGCGCCGGGCCGACGCCGAGCGGCTGCTCGACCGCGCCGGAGTCTCGACAAAGGCGCACCTCTGCCGGGCGCGCCTCGCCCTGGATCGCGGCCGGACGCTCCAGGCCGTGGAGCGGCTCGAGCGGCTGCTGCGCCAGCTGCCCGCGGAGCGGAGACTGGCGCGCGCGCCCGCGCTCGAGCTCCTCGTCCACGCCCGTGCCGCCCGCGGCGAGCTCGAGGACGGCCGCGCGGCGCTCGCGGCGCTGCGCGACATCGACGCGACGGCGACGCTGGAAGCGTGCGCGGATGCGGCCGCGGGCGTGCTCGCGTGCGCGGAGGGCGACCACGAGCGCGCTCGCGCGCTGCTCGAGGACGCGGTCGACTGCTTCGAGCGCTGCGATGCGCCGTTCGAGCTCGCCCGCGCGCGCCTGGAGCTCGCCACGTGCCTGGTCGCGCTTGGCCGCGCCGACGCGGCGGAGCACGAGGCGAGCGCTGCGCTGCAGGGGCTGCTCGAGCTGGGCGCCGAGCCCGAGGCGGCGCGCGCCCGGCGCATCCTCGCCGCGGCCGGCGGCGCGGGTACGCCGCTGGGCGACCTGACCCCGCGCGAGCGCGAGGTGCTGCGCCTGCTCGCGGACGGGCTCACGAACCGCCAGGTCGCGCATCAGCTCGTGGTCAGCGAGCACACGGTGCACAGGCACGTTGCCAACCTCCTGCGCAAGCTCGACTTGCCGTCGCGGACGGCCGCCGCGGCGCATGCGGTGCGGTCCGGACTCGTCGATCGGCCGCCCACCTGATCCCAAACGGGTGGCCCGGGCGGCGCCGAAGATGGCCCGTTCTGGCGAAGACGCCGGGCGACGGCCGGGCTACGGTCGGCGCCATGAGCACGATCGAGCAGCAGGCCGAGCAGCGCGCGCTGTGGGGGCTAGGCGACTACCACCGGTTCGCGAAGCAGACGGTCTGGGAGCTCGGGCCGCTGCTCGTCCAGGCGTGCGGCGTCGCGGCCGGGCAGCGAGTGCTCGACGTCGCCGCCGGCTCGGGCAATGTGGCCATCCGCGCGGCGGAGGCGGGAGCGCGCGTCATCGCGTCAGACCTCACGCCCGCGACCCTCGAGGCGGGACGCCGCGAGGCGCGCGCCCTGGGCGTCGAGCTCGAGTGGGTCGTGGCCGACGCCGAAGCGCTCCCCTTCGAGGACGGCGCGTTCGACGTCGTGACCTCCTCGTTCGGGGCGATCTTCGCCCCCGACCACCAGGCGGTGGCCGACGAGCTCGTCCGCGTGTGCCGGCCCGGCGGCACGATCGGCATGCTCAACTTCACGCCCGAGGGGCTCGCCGCGGAGTTCTTCGCGGTGTTCCAGCCGTATGCGCCGCCGCCGCCCGCGGCGCTACCGCCGGTGCTCTGGGGCAGCGAGGCGCACGTCCGCGAGCTCTTCGGCGACCGCGTCGCCGCGCTCGAGCTGACCCGCGGCGAGTACGCCGAGCGCGCCGCCGACCCCGGCGCGTACCGCGAGCTCTTCAAGGAGGCCTTCGGGCCGGTCGTCGGCCTCTACGCCGGGCTCGCCGACCAGCCCGATCGCCGCGCGCGGCTCGACCGCGACTTCCTGGACTTCGCCACGCGCTCCAACCGCGGTCGGCCAGGCGGGCCGGCCGAGTACGCCTACGAGTACCTGCTCGTGGTCGCGCGCACCTGACTACCGCCGTCGGCGCTTCGGCGGCAGGTCGGTGGCGGTCCCGAGCGCGACCTCGGCCGCGATCCCGACGGTCTCCGACAGCGTCGGGTGGGGGTGGATCGTGAGCGCGACGTCCTCGGCGTCGGAGCCGAGCTCGATCGCGTGGACGAGCTCGGCCATGAGCTCGCCGGCGTTGACGCCGACGACGCCGACGCCGAGCACGCGTCGCGACTCGGGGTCGACCAGGAGCTTCGTCAGCCCCTCGGGGCGGCCGATGCCCAGCGCGCGGCCGGACGCCGACCACGGCATCTTCGCGACCTCGTAGGGCGTGCCGTCCTCCTTCGCCGCGGTCTCCGTGAGCCCGGCCCAGGCGACCTCGGGATCGGTGTAGGCGACCGACGGGATCGCGCGCGCGTCGAACGCGACGTCCTGGCCGGCGATCACCTCCGCGGCGACCTTGCCCTCGTGCATCGCCTTGTGGGCGAGCATCGGGCCGGGGCAGACGTCGCCGATCGCGAAGATGTGCGCGACGTTCGTGCGCTGCTGCTCGTCGACGGGCACGAAGCCGCGCTCGTCGACCTCGACGCCCGCGGCGTCGAGGCCGAGCTCGGCGCCGTTCGGGCGGCGCCCCACGGCGACGAGCACGCGGTCGAACGTGCCCGAGTCGCCGCCCGAGAAGCTCATGCTGATCCCGTCGTCGGTCGCCTCGGCCTTCTCGACCTTCGTCTCCAGGTGGATGTCCGCGTAGCGCTTGGCGATGCGCTGGTGAAGCGGCTTGACGAGGTCCGGATCGCACCCGGGGATGAGCTGGTCCATGAGCTCGACGACCGTCACCTCGGACCCGAGCGCGTCGTAGACCGTCGCCAGCTCGAGGCCGATGATCCCGCCGCCCACCACGAGCAGCCGTTCCGGGGTCTCCTCGAGCTCGAGCGCCCCCGTCGAGGTCATGATCCGCGGGTCGTCGGGAAGGTCCGGAAGCCGGATCGCCGAGGAGCCCGCGGCGACGATGCAGTGCTCGAAGGCGATCGTCTCGTCGCCGACCGTGAGTTCGTTCGGGCCCGTGAAGCGCGCCTCGCCTCGAACGACGCGGACCTCGCGGCCCTTCGCCATCTGGCCCAGGCCGCCCGTGAGCTTGTCGACCGCGCCCTGCTTGAAGGAGCGCACGCCGTCGAGGTCGATCGAGGGCTCGCCGAACGCGACGCCCTGCTCGGCCGCGTCTTCGGCGTCCGCGAGCACCTTCGCCACGTGCAGCAGCGCCTTGGAGGGAATGCAGCCGACGTTCAGGCAGACGCCGCCGAGGCGCTCGTAGCGCTCGACGAGCACGACGTCGAGCCCGAGATCCGCGGCGCGGAAGGCCGCGCTGTAGCCGCCGGGCCCGGCGCCGAGCACCACGACCCCGGCGCGGTCCCCGCCGCCCTCGTCCTCCGCGGCGGGCGGCGCCGGCTCCTTCGCGGTCGGCTCGGCCTCCTTGGGCTCGGGCGCGGCCGCGTCGGGCGCGGCGCCGTCGGTGGAGAGCTCGGCGATCGCGGTGCCCTTGGAGACGGTGTCGCCGACGCCCACGAGCAGCTCCTCGACGACGCCGGCGGCCGGCGCCGGGATCTCCATCGTCGCCTTGTCGGACTCGAGGACGATCAGCGGCTCTTCCTCCTCGACGCGGTCGCCGACGGAGACGAGGACCTCGATGATTGGGACGTCGGCGAAGTCGCCGAGGTCGGGGATCTCGACCTTCACAGGAGCACCCTCCGCAGATCGGCCAGGACACCGGCGAGGTGGACGCAGAAGCGGGCCGCGGCCGCGCCGTCGATGACGCGGTGGTCGTAGGACAGCGACAGCGGCAGGACGAGGCGCGGGACGAAGGCCGCGCCGTCCCACACCGGCTGGTTGCGCGAGCGCGAGGCGCCGAGGATCGCGACCTGCGGCGGGTTGACGATCGGCGTGAACGCGGTGCCGCCGATCCCGCCGAGCGAGGAGATCGTGAAGACGGCGCCGCTCATCTCCTTCGGCGAGAGCTTGCCCGCGCGCGCCTTGCCCGACAGCTCGGTCAGCTCGCCCGCGAGCTCGAGGATGCCCTTGCGGTCGACGTCGCGGATGACCGGGACGACGAGGCCGTTCGGCGTGTCGGCCGCGAAGCCGAGGTGGAGGTCGTGCTTGACGACGAGCTCGTCGCCGTCGAGCTGGCTGGCGAAGCGCGGGTACGCCCGCAGGCTCGCGGCGGCCGCGCGCAGCAGCAGCGCGACCATCGTCACCTTGACGTCGGACTGCTCGGCGTTGAGCTGCT
>DATNGY010000091.1:0-5407 GCA_035605735.1 Solirubrobacteraceae bacterium | reverse complement strand
ACGGGCTCGCCCTGCATCGGCTCGGCGGCGACGATCTTGACGCGGTCGCCGAGCTCCTCCTTGAAGCGCCGGCCGTTGCCCATCAGCGTGCCGCCCGTCCCGAGGCCGGCCACGAACGCCGCGATGTCGCCGTCGAGCTCCTCGAGGATCTCGGGCGCCGTGCCCTCGTAGTGGGCGCGCGGGTTCGCGGGGTTGCCGTACTGGTAGGGCATGAAGTACGTGCTGTCCGCGGCGGCCATGTCCAGGGCCATCGCGACCGCGCCGTTGGAGCCCTGCTCGCCCGGCGACGTGACGATCTGCGCGCCGTACATCTGCAGCAGCTGGGTGCGCTCGGGCGTCACGTTGGCGGGCATGACGACCTTCAGCGGGTAGCCCTTGCGCGCGCAGATCAGCGCGAGTGAGATGCCCGTGTTGCCCGAGGTCGGCTCGAGGATCGTCTGTCCGGGGGCGATCAGGCCGCGCGCCTCGGCGTCCTCGATCATCGCCCGCGCCACGCGATCCTTCACCGAGCCCGTCGGGTTGCGCGACTCGAGCTTGGCCCAGATGCGCACGCCCGGCCTCGGCGACAGCCGCTTGAGCTCGACGAGCGGGGTATTGCCGATCGCCTGTACGAGGTCGCCGTAGCGACCACCGCAGGGGCGGTTCTCGAGCGGGGGCACGGCGGCCATGCTTCAGAAACTGTAGCGTGGGGCCGCCGGCGACCGCGCGTCACGCGGTGACGTCGCGCGCGAAGGCCTCGAACGCGTCGACGTAGCGCTGCAGCTCGGCGTCGTCGTGCGCGACCGAGAGCGTCCACTGCTCGTCGACGCCAGGGGTCATGAAGATCCCGTGGTTGTGGTGGTAGAGCCAGGCGAGCTCCGACAGCTGATCGTCGACCTTGGTGACGTAGTCGCGGTACTCGTGGAGCGGCTCGGTGGCGAAGACGACGCAGCCCTTGGAGCCCATCCCCGGTGTGTGGCACGGCAGCCCGTAGCGGGCGATGACGTCCTCGAGCGCGCCGCGCAGGCGCGCGTCCATGGCCTCGAAGCGCGCGTACGCCGCGTCGGTCAGGACCTCGGTCAGCGCCGCGCGGGCGGCGGCCATGACGAGCGGGTTCCCGTTGAACGTCCCGACCTGGCGGACGGTCCCGGCCGCGATCAGCGCCGCGAGCTCCTCGGTCATGCCGATCGCCCCGCCCGGGTAGCCGCCGGCGATCGCCTTGGCCAGGCAGACGACGTCGGGCGTGATGCCGAAGCGCTCGACGGCACCGCCGGCGGCGATCGTCGCGCCGGTCTTGACCTCGTCGAAGACGAGGACGACGCCGCGGCGAGCCGTGAGCTCGCGGACCCGTTCGAGGTAACCGGGACGCGGCGGGATGATCGTCGCGTTCATCATCGCGGGCTCGACGATGACCGCGGCGACGCGCTCGCCGATGTCGTCGAGCACGCGCTCGAGCACGCCGGCGTCGTTGAACGGGATCGCCAGCGTGAGGTCGGTGACCGCGCGCGGGTGGCCCGCTCCGAAGGGCACGCTGGCCGGCACGCCGCGCTCGCCGAGCGCCTCGCGGGGCGGGCGGACGGAGACCATGACCGCGTCGTGGTGGCCGTGGTAGGAGCCCTCCATCTTGAGGACGAGGTCGCGGCCGGTGGCCGCGCGCGCGAGGTGGACGGCGTCCATCGTCGACTCGGTCCCGGAGTTCGTGAAGCGCCACTGCGGTAGGCCGAAGCGCCGGCGCAGCTCCTCGGCGACGACGACCGAGCCCTCTGTCGGCGCCGCGAAGTGCGAGCCGCGGGCCGCCTGGTCGCCCACGGCCTCGACGATCGCCGGGTTGCCGTGGCCGACGCACATGACTCCGAAGCCGTTGTGGAAGTCGACGTACTCGGTGCCGTCGACGTCCCAGACGCGCGACCCGTGCCCGTGGGAGAGGTACACCGGGCGCGGGTCGGCCGCCTGGAAGGAGCTCGGGACGCCGCGGGGCATGACGGCGACGGCGCGCTCGAAGGCCGCCTGCGATGCCGCGGTCCGGTCGAGCAGCTTGAGGCGCTCGCGCTCGATCAGCGCCAGGACCCGCTCGCGGTCGATCGTCGGCGACATCGTGGCCATGGGCGCCAGCGTACGTGCGCGCGCGGTCGATGTGGGGTGCGGTTATCCCGCCTCGGTCAGCGGCCGAGGACGCCCACGAACGCGAACGTGCGCTCCTCGAGGCTGCCGCTCGACGGGAACGAGGCGCCGGGGCGGTGGGGCGCTCTGGGCGCGCCGCCGCGTACGGTGGCAGGGTGAGCCGGCACCGCCGATGGGCGTGGATGCGCGACCAGGCGCTGGACGGGCAGGCGCTCGACCGCGACGACCCGCTCTGGCCCGGCCAGCTCGCGACGTTCGCGGCGCTCCTGCTCTACCTCGCCCTGCCGCGGGCGCTCACGATCGGCCCGGGATGGCCGCTGCCCGTCGCGCTCGCGGCCGCGCTCCTGGCCCTCGTCGTCGCCGCGCGCGGGGGCCGCGAGATCACGCAGCGCCGCATGCTCGCGATCGGCCTCGTCCTCGTGGCCGCGCTCGTCAACCTCGTCTCCCTCGGGCTCCTGGTTCACTACCTGCTCGTCGGCGGCACGGCTCGCGGCGAGGATCTCATCAGCGGCGGCGCGCTCATATGGTCGACGAACCTGCTGCTCTTCGCCGTCCTCCTCTGGGAGCTCGATCGCGGCGGGCCGCGCCGGTCGACGGATGCGCCGGCGAGCGTCGCGCCCGATCTCCTCTTCCCGCAGATGACCGACGAGCGCTACGCGCCGGCGGGCTGGGCGCCGAGCTTCGCCGACTACCTCTACGTCTCGCTCACGAACCAGACGGCCTTCAGCCCGACCGACACGATGCCCCTCACGCTGCGCATGAAGGCGCTCATGGGCGTCCAGGGCCTCGCCGCGCTCGTCACCACGGGCGTCGTGATCGCCCGCGCCGTGAACATCCTCGGGTAGCCCGCGGCGGGCTCAGGCCCCGCCCGCCATCGCGGGCAGGATCACGAGCGTGTCGCGCTCGCCCACCGGGGTCTCGAGCCCGTCGAGCACGCGCACGTCCTCGTCGTTGAGGTAGACGTTGACGTAGCGGTTGAGGTCGCCGTCGGAGCCGAACAGCTGGCCCGCGGCCTCGGGGTGGGCGTCGGCGACGCCGCGCAGGACGGCGCCGACGTTCGTCCCCTCGGCCGCGAGCTCGCGCTCGCCGCCGACGGCCGGGCGCAGGACGGGTGGGATCCGGACGGTCGCCATGACGGGCCGCGACCCTACCCGGCCGCGGCGCAGAACGCCTCGTAGTCGGGGAACACGCCCATCTCCTCGTCGGCGATCTCGTCGGGATCGCGCGAGCAGATCGGGCACTCGGGGTCGCGCCGCACCTTGAGCTCGGTCGTCGTCGCCGCCAGGGCGTCGTACATCAGCAGCCGCCCGATGAGCGGCTCGCCCGCGCCGGTGACGAGCTTGATGACCTCGGTCGCCTGGAGCAGGCCCATCGTCCCCGGCAGCACGCCGAGGACGCCGTTGGCGCCGCACGAGGGCGCGAGCTCGGCCGGCGGGGGCTGGCGGAAGAGGCAGCGGTAGCACGGGCCCTCGTAGGGCGCGAAGACGCTGAGCTGACCCTCGAAGCCGAGGATCGCGGCGCTGACGACGGGGATCCGCAGGCGCACGGACGCGTCGTTGAGCAGGTAGCGCGTCGGGAAGTTGTCGACCCCGTCGACGACGATGTCGAAGTCGCGGATGATCTCCATGATGTTCGACGCGTCCAGGCGCGTCTTGAACTTCACGACGTCGACGTCGGGGTTGAGCGCCCTGATCTGCTCCTCGGCCGAATCGACCTTCGCCACGCCGATGCGGTCGGTCGTGTGGATGACCTGGCGCTGGAGGTTGGACACGTCGACGACGTCGTCGTCGACGACGCCGAGCGTTCCCACCCCGGCGGCGGCGAGGTAGAGGGCCGCGGGCGAGCCGAGGCCGCCGGCCCCGAGCAGCAGGACCTTCGCGTCGAGCAGCTTCTGCTGGCCCTTCTCGCCGATCTCGGGCAGGAGGAAGTGGCGCGAGTAGCGCTCGCGCTGCTCGGAGGTGAACGTCCGCGGCACCTCGACGGGCAGGCCGCGGTCCTTCCACAGCGTGATGCCGCCGCGCATCGACTCGACGTGCTCGAAGCCGAGGTCGTGCGTGAGCGTGTGGGCCGCGAGCGCGCTGCGCTGGCCCGAGGCGCAGTAGAGGACGACCCGCTGGGAACGGTCGGGCACGGCCGCGTCGATGCGCGACTCGAGGTACCCGCGCGGGACGTGGCGGGCACCCGGGAGGTGCCCGGCGCCCCACTCCTCGCTCTCGCGGACGTCGATGATCGCGAGGCCGTCGTCGACGAGCTCGGCGACCTCGGAGGGGTCGACCTCGTCGACCTGCTCGCGGACCTTGCGGACGTACTGGGCCCCGGAGACGCTCACGCTCGGATCACCTGAAATCCTGGTCGGGGATGCTGCCATTGCTTTACAAAGGATAGCGAGGGCACGCTCGCTCCCCCGGTCTACCCTGCCACGCATGCCTGCGCGCCTCCGGCTCGCGCTCGTCGTGTTCGCGACGCTCGTCCTGCTCGGGGCCGGCGGCGTGATCCTCCTCGCCGGCCGCCACGATCAGCCCGCGCTGGCCAACGGCTTCGCCGGATCGCTGCGCCCCGCGATCCCGCCGAAGGACTTCACGCTTCAAGACCAGGACGGGCGCGCGGTCTCCCTGCGCTCGCTGCGCGGCCGCGTCGTGATCCTGACCTTCATGTACTCGACGTGCCGCGACACGTGCCCGGTCACCGCGCAGCAGATCCGCGGCGCCCTCGACGACCTCGGCGACGACGTGCCCGCGCTCGCCGTCAGCGTCGACCCGGCCCGCGACACGCGCGACAGCGCCCAGGCCTTCCTCGTCAAGCAGAGCCTCTCGGGCGGGCGCATGGACTTCCTCCTCGGCCGCCGCGCGCAGCTTCAGCCGATCTGGCGCGCGTACGGGATCCGACCGCAGGGCAACGGCTTCGAGCACTCGGCCTACGTGCTCGTCCTCGACCGCGGGGGGCGCCAGCGCGTGAGCTTCCCGGTGGCGCAGCTGACCCCCGAGGGCCTCGCGCACGACGTCCGCAAGCTCGAGGGCGAGCGCGCCTGACCGGGCGATGGAGGCGATCGTCCTCTGCGGCGTACAGGGCAGCGGCAAGACGACGCTCTACCGCGACCGCTGGTTGGAGACCCACGTACGGGTCGCGATGGACCTCCTGCGAACGCGGGCGCGCGAGCGGGCCTTCCTCGAGCTGTGCCTGAGCACCCGTCAGCCGTTCGTCGTCGACGCCACGAACCCGACGCCCGCCGACCGGCGCCGCTACGTCGGTCCGGCGCAGGCGGCGGGCTTTCTCGTGGTCGGCGTCCTCGTCGAGGTCGACCTCGACC
>DATNGY010000090.1:0-2997 GCA_035605735.1 Solirubrobacteraceae bacterium | reverse complement strand
AGCGAGGCGCGGGCTCAGGCCCGGCGTCTCGCTCACGCAGGTGTGGCGGAGCGCGCCGGGGAGCAGCTCGGCCCGCCCGCCGGCACCTGCGTCTCCGCGCCCTAGCTAACCCGCCTCGGTTTGACGCGGCGACCCGCCGCGCGCCAAGGTTCGTTCATGGGCATGGACCCCGCCTCCGCGAGCTCCGTCGCTGCGCGGGCGCGCACCGAGAACTTCCCTGTCGCTTCGCTGCTCTTCCCGCGGCCGCTGCGGCCGCACCTGCGCGCGATCTACGGCTTCGCGCGGCTCGTGGACATCCTCGGGGACGAGTACGAAGGGGAGCCGACGTGGGAGGTGATGCGCGAGTTGCAGCCGACGATCCGCGCCTGCTCGCTCCCGCGCGAGCCGTTTCTGCGGCTGATCGAGGCCAACCGCATGGACCAGCGCATCTCGGAGTACGAGACCTGGGCCGACCTGAAGCACTACTGCGTCCACTCGGCCGACCCGGTCGGGCGGCTCGTGCTCGGCGTGCTCGGGCGGGACGGCGATTCGGAGGCGGTGGCGCTCTCGGATGACGTCTGCACCGGCTTGCAGCTCGTGAACTTCCTCCAGGACGTGCCGCGCGACGTCGCGCTCGGGCGCGTCTACCTGCCGGCCGAGGACCGGCGGCGGTTCGGGGTCGCGGCGCTCGACCGGCCGAGCCCGGAGCTGCGCGCGCTGCTGGAGTTCGAGGCGGATCGGGCTCGCGGGCTGCTCGCGGCAGGCGAGCCCCTCGGACGCCTGCTCGGCGGCGGGCGCGTCGGCCGAGCGGTGGCGCTCTTCGCCCGCGGCGGCCTGGCGGCGCTCGAGGCGCTGGAGCGCGCCGACTGGGACGTCTTCAGCGGCCGTCCGCGCCCCTCGCGCGCGCGGCTGGCCCTGGCGGCGCTGCGGTGACGGTCGCGGACGCCTACGCGGAGGTCGAGCGGCTCACCAGGCGGGAGGCGCGCAACTTTGCCTACGGGATCCGTGTGCTCCCGCGCGAAAAGCGCCAGGCGCTCTCGGCCGTCTACGCCTTCGCGAGGCGCGTGGACGACGTCGCCGACGGCGAGCTGCCGGTCGAGGAGAAGCGCGAGAAGCTGCACGAGCTCGGCGCCGCCCTCGACGCGCCGCCTGCGAAGGCGATGTTCGTCGCGCTCGCCGACGCGCGCTCCCGCTTTGCGATTCCGGACAAGCCGCTGCACGACCTCGTCGCGGGTGGTCTGCAGGACACCGAGCAGGACCGGTACGCCGACTTCGCCGAGCTGCACGGCTACTGCCGGCGGGTGGCGGGGGCGGTCGGCGTCGCCTGCGTCGCGGTGTACGGCTCCGAGGACGTCGAGCACGCCGAGACTCTCGGCGTGGCCCTGCAGCTGATCAACATCATTCGCGACGTGCGCGAGGACTGGGAGCTCGGCCGCGTCTACCTGCCGCAGGACGAGCTCGCCGCGTACATCGTCACCGAGGACGACATCGCGGAGGGCCGCGCGGGGCCGGAGTGGCAGGCGCTGATGGGGTTCCACGCCTCGCGCGCGCGTGCGTATATGGAGGAGGGGCTCGAGCTGCTCGAGACGCTGGACTCGCGCAGCGCCGCGTGCGTCTCGACCTTCGCCGGGCTCTACCGGGCGACGCTCGACCGGATCGAGGCCCGCAGGTTCGACGTCTTCGAGGGCTCGCTGCGTCTCTCGCCCTTGACGAAGCTGCGCATCGTCGGGGCAGGGTTGCTCCGGTGAGGGTCGCTGTGGTGGGTGGTGGGCTCGCCGGGCTGAGCGCGGCGCTCGAGCTGGTCGACGCAGGCCACCAGGTCGCGCTGTACGAGGCGCGCCCGACCCTGGGCGGGGCGGTGCAGACGCTGCCCCGGCGCGACGGCGACCCCGAACCGCCGCCCGACAACGGGCAGCACATCGCGCTGGGCTGCTTCACCGTGTACTGCCGCTTCCTCGACCGGCTAGGCGAGGCGGGGTCGGTGCGCCGGGAGCGGCTGGAGCTGCCGGTGATCGACGAGCACGGTCGCAGCGCGGTCATCGCGCCGTCGGCGCTCGCGCTGTTGCGGTACGGCCACGTGCCGCTCGGCGACCGGCTCCGGATCCTCCGCGCACTCGCTCGCTGGGGCGACTCGCACGGCACGACCTTTGCGGACGCGCTGCGTGCTCGCGGCCAGTCGCAGGATGCGATCGACCGCTTCTGGGACGTCTTCATCCGCCCGGCGCTGAACCTGCGTTCTGCGGAGGCGAGCGCGGACGCCGGCGACTTCACCGTCCGCACGGCGCTGCTCGGCGACCGGAGCGACTCGGACCTGCTGCTCCCCGCGAAGCCGCTCGGCGAGATGCACGGCGAGGCGGCCGGACGGGCGCTGCGAGAGGCCGGAGCGTCGGTGCAGCTCGGCGCCCGCGTGGAGAGCCTCGACGAGCTCGACGCCGACGCGGTCGTGGTCGCGGTGCCGCACCGCGAGGGCGCGCGCCTGCTCGGCGAGCCGGAACCGCAACTCGAGGACTCGCCGATCGTCAGCGTCCATCTCTGGTTCGACCGCGTCCTGCTCCCGCATCGGCTCGCTGCCCTGCTCGGCAGCGACGCGCACTGGGTCTTCGACCGGGGCGCGCTCACGGGTCACCCGCCCGAGCGCGGCCAGTATCTGACGGTCGTCTCCTCGGGCGTGCCGGAGCTGATGGAGCTGCGTGGTCGCGAGCTCGTCGAGCGGATCGTTCGCGAGCTGACAACACGCCTGGGAGGCGCCGAGCTGCTCTGGTCACGGGTCAGCCGCGAGCCGGCGGCGACGATCGCCGTGCGCCCGGGCAGCGAACGCGAGCGGCCCGGGCCCGAAACGAGGAGGCCGAACGTCACGCGCGCGGGCGCGTGGACCGGGACCGGCTGGCCGGCCACGATGGAAGGCGCCGTCCGTAGCGGCGTCGCGGCTGCTCGCGCCCTCACGGCCACGCGGCACGAGGTCGCCGCATGAGCGTCGCGACCGAGACCCGCCTCGACGCCGCGATCGAGGCCGCGACC
>DATNGY010000089.1:0-4030 GCA_035605735.1 Solirubrobacteraceae bacterium | reverse complement strand
ACGCGCTGTACGAACTGCGCCGGGCGTTGGGTCCGGCTCGCGACGCGGTGGTGGTCACCGGCCAGCGCGTCGGGCTGTCGGACTCGGTGCGCGTCGACGTGGGGGAGTTCCGTCGGCGCCTCGCCGCCGGAGACCTCGAGGCCGCCGCGGACGCGGGGTCTGGTGAGCTGCTCGACGGCTTCGACGGCGACTGGGCGCTGCGCGCGCGCGACGAGCACGCTGCCGAGTTGGCCGGCGTGCTCGCCACGCTGGCCGCCCGCGCCGAGGACGCCGGCGACCTGCCCGCCGCGGTCGCGTGGGCTCGCCGGCGCCTGGACGTCGAGCCGCTGACCGAGGTGGCCCATCGCGAGCTGATTCGCCTGCTCGCGCTCGACGGCGATCGCCCCGCGGCGCTCTCCGCCGCGCGGGCGATGAGCGAGCGCTTGCGCTCCGAGCTCGCGATCCCACCTTCGGCCGCCACGCGGGCGCTCGTCGAGGACGTCCGCCGCGGCCGGATCGCCCGCCCCGCCGCCGCCGCTGTAAGCGCCCCCACGTTGCCGGCCGCCCTGGCCGCCGCCGAGCACCCCGAGGGCCGCGGGACCGCGCTGGCGCGGCTCGAGCACGCGTGGACGGACGCGCTGTCGGGCACGCGGCGCTTCGCCCTCGTGACCGGCGAGCCCGGGATCGGCAAGACCACCCTTGCCGGCGAGCTCGCGCGGCGCGCGCACGCCCAGGGCGGCGCCGTGCTGCTCGGGCGCAGCGACGAGCACGCGCTCGTGCCATTCCAGCCGTGGATCGAGGCGCTCGAGCAGCTCCTGGAAGCGCTTCCGGCCGCCGACGCAGACCACTGGCTGACCGCGCACGACGGCGCGCTGGCCCGCCTGCTGCCGGCGCGCAGCGCGGCGCAGGCCCCGGCGGGCGGTCCCCGCGAGCGCTACCTCGCGTTCGAGCTCGTGCACGGGCTGCTCGACGACGTCGCCGCGCGCTGGCCAATCCTGCTCGTGATCGACGACATGCACTGGGCCGACGCCGACTCGCTCGCGCTGCTGCGCCACCTCGCGCGGTCGGCGCCCCGCGCGCGGCTGCTCGTGGTGCTCTGCGCGCGCCCCGCCGAGCTCGAGGCGGCCACCGCGCAGACGCTCGCCGAGCTACGGCGAGAGGATCCGCTCATCCACGTCGACCTGGCCGGCCTCGACGACGACGCGGTGGCCGCGCTGCTCGAGCGGCGCACCGGGTGCAGCGACCACGAGGCCGCGCGTCGCTATCGCGCGCGCAGCGGTGGCAACCCGTTCTTCCTGAACGAACTGCTGCGCGAAGCCCAGGAGGCCGGGCGTGACGTCGAGGACCCCCCGGCTGGGGTGCGCGACGTGATCGCGCGCCGGCTCGCGCGCCTCGATGGCTCGACGCTGCGAGCGCTCGACGTGGCCGCCGTCTCCGGCCTCGAGTTCGACGTGAGCAACCTGGCCCGTGTGGATGACCGTCCCGTGGTCGCGGTCCTCGAGGCCCTCGACGGAGCGATCGAGGCCGCGCTTGTCGCCGCGGCCGATCGGCGTGGGCGCTACGCGTTCGCCCATGCGCTCGTCGCCGAGACGATCGTCTGCGCGCTCCCGGCATCCCGCCGTGCCCGGCTGCACCTGCAGATCGCCGACGTCCTCGCCGATCGGCACGACGCCGGCGAGGTGGGCGCCGGCGACGTCGCCCAGCACCTGCGCGCCGCCGGGGCGCTGGCCGGCGGCGACCGCTTGGCGACCTGGGAGCTCGCCGCCGCCCGCGAGGCCACCGCGGCGCTGGCCCATGCCGACGCGGCAGCGCATTACGAGGCGGCGCTGGCCGCGCGTGCAGGAGTTCTGGACCCCGAGCGTGGCGAGGTGCTGCTCGCGCTGGGCCACGCGCACGACCGCGCGGGGCGGCGCGTACCGGCGCGCGCCGCGTTCGCCGAAGCCGCCGAGGTCGCCCGCGCCGTGCGCGACTCGGATCTACTCGCCCGCGCGGCCCTCGGCCATGGCGGGACGGCGGTCGTCATCGCCGCCGCCGACCCCCCAGCCGTGCGCCTGCTCGAGGAGGCGCTCGCGGCCACGCCGGCCGACGATCTGGGGACGACCGCGCGGCTGCTCGCACGGCTCTCCGTCGAGCTGTACTACTCAGACTCCGCTCGGGCCCGCGAGCTCAGTGCCCTCGCCGTCGAGCGCGCGCGGCGTGTGGACGATGCCGCCGCTCTAGCGGCTGCGCTGAACGCCTACCGCGTCGCGCTGTGGTTCCCGCAGCACGCCGACGAGCGCCTGGCCGTGGCCGACGACATGATCGCCGCCGCCGAGGCGGCCGGCGATCGCGAGGCGGTGCTGCAGGGGCGCAACTGGCGCGTGGTCGACCTGCTCGAGCTCGGCCGCGTCGGGGAGGCGGCGGCTGAGATCGACGCCTACGAGACCATCGCCGACGCGGTCGCCCTGCCCCACTTTCGCTGGTACGTGCCGCTGTGGCGCGCCACGCTGGCGCTGCTGGCCGGCGGCTGGGTCGAGGCCCGCGAGCTGGGGGAGCGAGCGCTCGCCCTCGGGAGCCAGGCCGACGACCCCAACGCGCCTCTCTTCGTCGGGATCCAGCGCTCGCACAGCCTCTATTCGCAGCGGCGCGTGGCCGAGCTGGACCGGGCGCGACTCGTCGAGGGTGCCGCGGTCTCGCCCGCCGCCGCGGGGTGGCTCGTCTGGCTGGCGCTCCTCGACGCCGAGGCCGGGGCGACGGAGGACGCGCGCCGCCTGGTCTCGGAGCTCGCCCGAGACGGCTGCAGCGCCGTGGCGATGGACGCCAACTGGCACGGCGCCTGCGTCCTGGCCGACGCCGCCGTGGAGGTGGGCGACCGCGAGGCGGGCGCCGCGCTGTACGCCCTGCTGGAGCCGCACGCGCCGCTGTTCCCCCTCATCGCCCGCGCCGTCGGATGCCTCGGCTCGGCCGAGTACCACGTCGGGCGCCTCGCCGGCCTCCTCGGGCGCCATGACGAGGAGGAGGCCCGGCTGCGCCGCGCGGTGGCCGAGAACGATCGTGCCGGCGACGGGCCCCACGCCGCCGTCGCTCTCCTGCGCCTGGGCCAGGCGCTCACCCATCGCGGCGAGCACGAACCGGCGCGCGACGTCCTGCAGCAGGCGGCAGCAAGGGCGGATGCGCTCGACATGCCCGCCCTCGCCGCCGACGCCCGACGACCACTCACCGCCCCTGCCGCTTGAGCGCAGACCGGCCCCGCCCCGCGAGCCCCGCACCGAACGCACCGCCACCCGAGCGCTGCCTCGGCGCGGTTCGGGGCCAACGCGACCCCGCGTCGGGTCGCCGTCTGGCGGCGGGAGAGCGACGAGGCTCCTCGCGCCGCGGACGCTGGCCGTTCTCCTCGTGAGGGGTCGGCGTACGGGACACCAGTGCGGCCACACCGAGGGCTGCCCGATCAGCGCGGCCGCGTCGCAGACGATGACGCGGACGCGTGCTCCTAGCCGCGGCGCGCGAGGCGGGCGACCGCGGCCATGAGCTCGTCGGTGCGCTCGGACTTCGCCGCTTCGGGCCCGTCGAGGACGCAGTGGCGGGCATGGTCGTCGAGCAGCCCGAGGGCGACCTTGTCGAGCGCGGCCTGGATCGCGCTGATCTGCGTGAGCACGTCGATGCAGTAGCGCTCGTCGTCGACCATGCCGGCCACGCCGCGCACCTGCCCCTCGATCCGTCGCAGGCGCGTGAGCAGTTGGTCCTTCGTCGCGGAGTAGCCGCGCGTCTGGGTCGTCTCGGCCATGGTCAGCAGGTTATACCCCTGGGGGGTGATGCCACGAGCGGCTCGTGTCGGCCGCCACGGACGAGCAGCACCCCGCCGACGACGCCGGCGGCAACGGGACACGCCCCCACGAGCAGGAGCTGCGTCGCCGTGGGCGCGAACGCGATCGCGCCGGCGAGCGCGGCGCCCGCGGCGGCGGCGGTCGTCTTCAGCCGCGCCCCGAGCGTGAAGGCCTGCGCTCGGAGCCCTTTCGGGTGTGTGGTCTTGGCGCGCCGTGAACAGGGCGCCCGTGAACGGGCCGAGGAAGAA
>DATNGY010000088.1:0-5455 GCA_035605735.1 Solirubrobacteraceae bacterium | reverse complement strand
AGGCGCTCCACGCGCGCCTCGCCCGTCGCGCGCCGTGGGCGGCCGCCACGATCGACGCGCGCGACCGCTCGCGGCTCGTACGGGCGCTCGAGCTCCTCGACCTCGGGGAGCTCGAGCCGCCCGAGGGGCCCAACCGGCTGTGGACGACCGACACGCGCCACCCGACGCGGCTCGTCGGCCTCGTCATGGAGCGCGAGGCCCTCTACCGGCGGATCGACGACCGGGCCGACGCGATGGTCGCCGCCGGCGCCGTCGAGCAGGTCCGCGCGGCCCACGCCGCCGGCGCCTCGGAGACCGCGCGCCAGGCGCTCGGCTTCGAGGAGCTCCTGCGCGGCGACGTCGAGGCGACCCAGCGCCGCACCCGCAACCTCGCCAAGCGCCAGCTCACATGGCTGCGCAAGCTGCCCGACGTCGAGCTCGTCGACGTCACCGGCCGCGACCCGGCCCAGATCGCCGCGCAGCTCGAACCGTAGAGTTCGCCGCCGTGCGCTTCGAGAAGTGGCAGGCGCTGGGCAACGACTACGTCATCGTCGAGGCCTCCGCGCTCCCGGCCCCGCTCGACGCCGAGCTCGTCCGCGCGCTCTGCGACCGCCACGCCGGCGTCGGCGCCGACGGCGTGCTCGAGCTCTCGCCACCGGCGCACGCCGGCTCCGTCGCGCGGCTGCGGATCTTCAACGCCGACGGCTCGGAGGCCGAGCTCAGCGGCAACGGCGCGCGCCAGGCCGTGCTCTACCTGCGCCGCGCCGGGTGGACCGCCAGCCGCACGTTCTCGATCGAGACTGCGGCCGGCGAGGTGCGCCCGACGATCCTCTCCGAGCAGACGTGCCGGCTGGACCTGGGCCGCGCGCGCCTGGGGGAGCGCGGCGAGATCGGCGGCTTTCGCTTCCAGCACCTGACGATCGGCAACCCGCAGACGGCGATCGCGCTCGCGCGGCCCGAGGAGGTCGACGCGCTCGACCTCGCGGCCGTCGGACCGCCGATCGAGCGCGACTCGCGTTTCTCGAACCGCACGAACGTCTCGTGGTTCGCGCCGCTCGCGCCGGGCGTCATCCGCGCGCGCGTCTTCGAGCGCGGGGTCGGGGAGACGCGCGCGAGCGGGACGGGCGCCTGCGGGGCGGCGATCGCCCACGTCCTGGACGGGGGCGACTCGCCGGTGACGGTGCGCCTCGACGGCGGCGAGCTCGAGGTCGACGTCGGCGACAACCTCCACGTAGACCTCACGGGCTGGGCCGTGCCCGTGTTCGCGGGGGAGTGGCCCGCCCCGCCTACACGCTGACCGCGTGGTCGCGCAGGGCTTCGGTGAGCGAGGTCTTCAGGTCGGTCGCGGCGCTTCGCTCGCCGATGATGAGCGCGCACGGAATGCGGTAGGAGCCGGCCGGGAACTCCTTCTTGCGCGTGCCCGGGATGACGATCGCGCGCGCCGGCACCTCGCCACGCAGCTCGACGGGGTCGTCGCCGCGGACGTCGATGATCGGCGTCGACGCGGTGAGCACGACGTTGGCGCCGAGGACGGCCTCGCGCCCGACGCGCACGCCCTCGACGACGACGCAGCGCGAGCCGACGAACGCGCCGTCCTCGACGATGACCGGCTCCGCCTGCAGCGGCTCGAGGACGCCGCCGATGCCGACGCCGCCCGAGAGGTGCACGTCGGTCCCGATCTGCGCGCAGGACCCGACCGTGGCCCAGGTGTCGACCATCGTGCCCGACCCCACCCACGCGCCGACGTTCACGTAGGAGGGCATGAGGACGACGCCGGGCGCGACGTAGGCGCCCTGGCGCACGACGGCCGGCGGCGCGACGCGCACGCCGCGGGCTTCCCAGCCCCGCTTGAGCGGCATCTTGTCGTGGAACTCGTACGGCCCGACCTCGATCGTCTCCATCCGCCGCGTACGGAACGCGAGCAGGATCGCCTTCTTGACCCACTCGTTCACGCGCCAGCCCGTGTCGGTCGGCGCCGCGACGCGCAGCGCGCCGTCGTCGAGCAGGGTCATGACCTCCTCGACCGTGGCCGCCGCCGCGTCGTCGAGGTCGCTGGGCGGGCGCTCGTAGAGGTCCTCGATCGTCGCCGAGAGCGCGGTCAGGTCGGTGGTGCTCATGCGCCGGACTCTAGGAGCTCGGCGGCGCGGTGGCAGGCCTCGAGCGTCGGCACGAGCGCGACGCGAACGTGCCCGGCGCCGCCGGTGCCGAAGAACGAGCCCGGGGCGACGACGATTCCGGTGCGGTGCAGCAGCTCGAGCGCCCAGGCCTCGTCGTCCTCGCCGCCGCCGGGGAGCCGCAGCCAGAGGAAGAACGTCGCCGGCCCGCCGGCCGGTTGCAGGCCGGCGGCGCGCAGCGCGGGCTCGAGCGCATCGCGCTTGGCGCGGTAGTGCTCGCGGACCGCGTCGACGTGCTTCTCGTCGCCCCAGGCGGCCGCTGCGGCGCGCTGCACGAACGTCTGCGGGGCGACGCCGACGTTGGGCCGGTAGTGCCTGAGCGCCGCGACGAGCTGCGGATCGCCGGCCGCGAAGCCCGATCGGTAGCCGGGCATGGAGGAGCGCTTGCTCAGCGTGTTGAAGGCGAGCACGCCCGTGCGCTCACCGACCTCGAGGATCGAGGCGGGGGGCGGGCCCGAGAACCACAGCTCGCTGTACGCCTCGTCCGAGGCGACGACGAACCCGTGCTCGCGCCCGAGCGCCGCCGCGCGCTCGAGCAGCGCGAGCGAGGTCACGGCGCCGGTCGGGTTGTTGGGGAAGTTCAGCCACAGCAGCGCGACGCCGGCCCAGTCGACGGCGTCGAGGTCGGGCTCCCAGCCGCGGGCCGGATCGAGCGGCACGTCGACGACCTCGGCGCCCGCGAACGCGGCACCGCGCCCGGGTACGGGGTAGCCGGGCGTCGTGATCGCGACGCGCGCGCCCGGGCCGGCGACGACCTGCGGCAGGTGAAAGATCGCCTCCTTGGTGCCGAGCGTCGGCACGATCTCCAGGTCGGGGTCGAGCGCCGCCCCGAAGCGACGCTCCAGCCAGCGAGCGATCGCCGCGCGCAGCTCGGGCAGCCCCTCGGCCGCGGGGTACGTCGAGACGGGCTCAGCCTCAAGCGCGGCCGCGAGCGCCCGGCGAATGAACGCAGGGGTCTCCTCGCGCGGCTCGCCGACGCCGAAGTCCAAGAGCTCGAGGCCCTGGCCCTGCGCCGCCCGCTTGGCCTCCGCGAGGCGCACGAACGGGTAGGCGCGCATCCCCTGCAGGACGGGGCTCAGGCGCACGCGAACGCCTCCAGGACCGCATACGAGCGCGCGAGCGCGTCGACCGCGACGTGCTCGTCGCGGGCGTGCGCCTGCGCTGGGTGGCCGGGCCCGAAGTTGATCGCGTCGACGCCGGCCGCGGCGAACTCGGCCACGGGCGTCCACGCCTGCTTGGGCGCGAGCTCGAGGTCGCCGGCCGCGGCCAGGCGCCGCACGAGCGGGTTGTCCGTCGCGACCCCGGCGCTCGGGGCGTTGGCCTCGATCTCGAGCTCGCCGAAGGGGTCGCACCAGTCGTGCAGGCGGGCCTCGGCCTCGGCGGCCGAGCGGTCGGGCGCATAGCGGAAGTTCACCCCCGCGACGGCCTCCGCGGGGATGACGTTGCTCGCGATCCCGCCCGCGACCCGCGTGACGCTCACGACCTCGGAGAACGTCAGCCCGTCGAGCTCGTGCGCCTCGGGGCGCACGCCCGCGAGCATGTCGATCGCGGCCGCCGCGCGGTGCACCGCGTTGTCGGCCAGCCACGGTCGCGCCGAGTGCCCCGAGCGCCCGCGGAACGTCCACGTCGCGTTGACGTTCCCGAGGCAGCCGGCGTGAAGCTCGTTCGCCGTGGGCTCCATGACGACGGCGAGGTCGGCCGTGCGCAGCCCGGGCTCGCGCTCGAGCAGCGGGCCGAGCGCGCTCTGGTCGAACGGCAGCTCCTCGCGCCCGAAGAAGACGAAGCCGAGGTCGACGCTGGCCGCCGTGCGCGCGAGCGCGAGCTCGATCATGACCGCCAGCGCGCCCTTCATGTCCGCCGCGCCGAGGCCGTGGACGGCGCCGGCGTCGCGCCGGCCGGGCAGGTTGCCCTGCGCGGGGACGGTGTCGAGGTGACCGGCGAGGAGCACGAGCGGCCGCCGCGCGCGCTCGGTGGCGCCGGCCAGCACGCACGTGTCGCCGACGTCCCTCGCCGCGACGCCGCCGTCGCGCAGGATCCGCAGGACGTGGTCCGCGAGCGGCGCCTCGGCGCGGGACTCCGAGGCGATGTCGACGAGCTCGAGGGTGCGGGCGGCGAGGCGCTCGGCCGGGGGCACGCGCGGGCAGGCTACCCTCGGCGCGCGTGCGAGCCGGGCCCGCGCTGGCGCAGCCCGTCGGCCACCGCGTAGAGGCGTGCCGGCGCCGGCTCGCCCGGGGCCTTGCGCTTGTTGGGCTCGAGGTCCGGCGGGCGCATCGTCTTGGGAACCGGCTCGCCGTGCGCGAGCGCCGCCTTGCGCAGCCGGCGCGCGGGGACGGCCTCGGCCTCGAGCGCCCGCGCCGCGGCCCGCACGCGGTCGCGCTTGGGTCCGGGCAACAGCGGCAGCGCCAGCGCGACCACCATCGCGCGCTCGGCGCGCAGCCCGTGGGCGTGCAGCTCGACCGCGCCCCACATGGCGACCGCGCCGTTGACGAGGTCGGCCGTGAGCGCGACCGAGGTCCTCGGGCGCGGGACGTACCAGGCGTAGAAGCCGCACGTGCAGCCGTTCTGCGGCGCGGGGCCCGCGTGCGGCACCGCGGCGCGGCACCGCGCGGTGAGCACGCCGCGGCCCCAGTGCTCGTCGGCGCGCAGTGACCACAGGCCGTCGTCGCGCAGCCGCCACTGGCGGAACGCGACGATCGGGCGGATGAGGTCGGGCGCGCTCGCGGCCATCGGCCTCAGCGAGCGGGCGTCGCCGGCTCGCGTGGACGGTCGGGCGCGCGGTCGGGCTGCGCCGGCGGCGACACCTCGGGCGGCGGCGCGGGCACCGGCACCTGGACGGGCTCGACGGTGATCGTCTTCGACGGTCCGTCGAGGGAGTTTTGCAATGGCCGGTCGGGCCGGCTCGGGACACCTGATGGAAGCGAAGGCATTGGGACCTCTTGCCGTTGAACCGCTCGTTGCAGCTTAGCCGTGGCGCACCGCGGGCTCCTGCGGTCTGCCCTAGGCGCGGCCGCGGTTGCCGGCGCGCTCCGGGGCGAAGTGCCCGGACGTCCGCTCGACGACGACGGTGGTCGCCTTCACGATCGCGGTCGCGGCGTCGCCGGGCTGCAGGCCGAGCTGGTCGGCCGCCTCGCGCGACATGAGCGAGACGATCCGATGCGGGCCGCAGGCGAGGTCGATCTGGGCCATGACCCCGTCGCGCCGCACGGACAAGACGACGCCGGGCATGCGATTCCGCGCGCTCGTCGCGGCGGTCGTCGCGCGCTCGCGCAGGAGGCGGGCGAGCTCGTCGGAGCTCATGTAGC
>DATNGY010000087.1:0-6045 GCA_035605735.1 Solirubrobacteraceae bacterium | reverse complement strand
GCCGATGAACGGGTTGTAGAAGGCCTGCAGCCGCGTCGAGACCATCGCCTGGTCGAAGACCCGCCCGACGCGGAAGCGGAAGCGCTCGAGCTGGCGGTCCTCGCGCGCGAAGCTCTTCACGACCCGCACGCCGCTGACGTTCTCCTCGACGTCCGCGGTGAGCTCGGCGATCCGCTGCTGGACCTCCTGCAGGGCGGGGCGCGAGCGCCGCCCGTAGCGCGCGGCGACGAGGATGACGAACGGCACGGGGGCCAGCGAGATCGCCGCGAGCCCGGGCTGGACGGCGAACATCGCGCCCGCGGCCAGCAGGATCGTCAGCGCGGCCTGGAGGATGAAGACGAGGCCGTAGCCGAGGAAGAAGCGCACCGACTGCAGGTCGACGGTCGCGCGCGACATGAGCTGCCCGGTCTGCTGGCGATCGAAGAAGCCGAGCTCGAGCGCCTGGAGGTGCCCGTAGAGGCGCGTGCGCAGGTCGAGCTCGACCCCGAGCGAGACGCGGCCGGCGATGAGCCGCCGTACCACGGTGAGCACGAGCCGCAGGATCCCGGCCCCGGCGATCGCGATCCCGAGCTCGGTCAGTCCCGGCTTGTCGCCGGCGCGGATGCGATCGATCGCGCGCCCGGAGAGCCAGGGGATGAGGACCGTCATGCCCATCGCGACAGCCGCGAGCAGCGCGCTCGCTACGACGCTCGCGCGGTACGGACGGAGGAAGCCGAGCAGGCGGCGGAACGTGGCCATGCCGGCGACCTATCCTAGGCAGGTGCCCGATTCGCCCGGCTTCGGGCTCTGCGACAGCTGCCGCCACCAGCGGCTCGTGCCGACCTCGCGCTCGCTCTTCACGATGTGTCTGCGCTCGCGCGAGGACCCGGCCTATCCGCGCTACCCGCGGGTTCCCGTGCTCGCCTGTCCCGGCCACGAGGCCGCGGCCCGGCGCGCCTCGAGCTCGTAGGGGTTGGCGGCGTAGCCGCGGACGAGGTAGGACAGCGGCATCCACAGCGGGTGGTGCTGCATCTGCCAGACGTGGCAGAGCTCGTGCGTCACCAGGTCCTCGGAGACCTCGTTCAGCGGGGCGCGCACGAAGACGACCCACCACGTCGCGTAGCCCTCGAAGCGCCGCAGCCAGGGGAGGCGGAAGAGCCACGGCGCGGTGACCACGCGCACGTGGCGCAGGCGGACCCGGCGCGGGTAGAAGTCGAGCGCGTCGAGGCGCGCCTTCGCGGCCTGCAGCAGCGCCCGTTCGCGCGGGCTCACCCGCCGCTGCGGGACGACGATCCGCTCGAGCCGCCCGACGACGAGCCGCCCGACGACGAGCCGCTGCTCTGGGCGCGCAGCTGCTGGATGCGCAGCTGACGCTGCGCGTCGCCCTCCTTCGTGTACGGGTCGAGGACGATGAAGCCGCGGTTGTCGAAGTTCGAGCCCGTGAGGCTGAAGAGGAACAGCTGGCGCGTGGTGATCTGGTCGACGAGCGACGCGTCGGGCGAGAGCGTCACGTTCGTGACGCTCGGGGCGTGGGCCGCGAGCGACGCCGTCAGCGGGCGCCCGAGCTCGGGCCGCACGTCGTCCTTGCGGAAGTAGAGGGCCTGCGTGGGTTCCTTGCCGGGCGCCGGGGGCAGGAACGTCACGACCTGCTCGACCCCGAGGTAGCGGAACGAGTAGAGGGCGAGCTCGAAGGCTTCGCGGCGCAGCAGCAGATGGCGCTCGCGGGAGGCCTTGCCGCGGTCGATCGAGCAGCTCGGCCCGAGCCCGCAGAGCTCGTAGATGAGCCCCTTGCCGTCGTAGATCTTGATGTCGCCGCCCTGCGCGGCGCTCTGGCGGACGGCGACCGAGAGCGGGACGCCGTTGTACTCGAGCGGCTCGGCCTTGACGTTGACGAGCTGCTCGCCGCGCTGGCGGTACTCCGGGGCGACGTGCTCGGCGATCTCCTGCGCGCCCGTGCCGCCGCCGCTCTCCGGCCGCCACGCCGACCAGCTCGTCCCGGTGTCCGATCCGCCGGTCGAGGTGCCGACGACGACGGCGACGATGCCCACGACGGCCGCGAGCGCGACCGCCACGAGCGCGCCCGTCAGGAACTGAAAGCGCGGTGCGTAGCCGGAGTGCTTGACCGCGGCCGGCTCGCCGACCGCGCCGCCGGCGTCCCGGCCGCGACGCTCCGGCAGGAAGGGGCGCGCGCCCTCGTCGACCGCGTCCGGATCCACCGCCACGGGCTCGGGGCCCAGCGGAAGCAGGCGCCGCTCGGGCAGCAGCGACTCGGGGTCGTGCTTGGGCTGCGTGCCGGCGGGGTCGGACGGGCGGCGGCGAGGACGGTCGACCTCCTCGCTCATATCCGCGGCCAGATCGTCTCGTCGAGGACGTCGATCTCCGGCGCCCGCGGCTCGGTCGCCTCGAGCAGCTGGACGACCTCGTCGCCGTAGAGCTCGCGGCGCTGGACGAGCTCGTCGGCGACCTGGGCGACCGCCTCGCGGTTGTGGCGCATGCAGGACACGGCCGTGATGTACGCCTGGCCGAGGATCTGCGCGGCCGCCCGGCGCTTGGCCGGATCGCCGAGGACGGACGCCATCGGGTCGGCCTGCATGATCGTGCTGCCGCGCGAGCGGTTCATGATCCCGAGGCCGAGGCGCTCGAAGCGCTCCATGATCTCGTCCTCGAGCTCCTTGAGGCGGTCGGCGGCCACGCGGCCGCGGAGGTCGAGCGGCTCGGGGCCCATGCCCCAGGTGCCGACCATCGCCGCCACGCGCCAGGTCGCGCTGCCGATGTCGCCGCCGACGCCGCTCGAGTTCTCGCCGTAGAAGACGTGCTCGGCCGCCATCGCGCCGAGCGTCCACACGAGGTTGCCGACCTCCTCGTGGCGCCACGAGGAGAAGCGCTCCTCCTTCTCGATCGCCTGGTGGTGGCCGAGCGAGCCGCCGCGCATGCGGATCGACAGTCGCGTGGAGAGCACGTCGGGCATGTAGACATAGCTCGCGACCGCGTGCCCGGCCTCGTGGATCGCGACCGCGCGCGTCTCGTCCTCGATGTAGTTGACCCCGACGGCCGTGCCCGACTCGACCGTGGTCATCGCCTCGACGATGTCGGTGCGGTCGAACCGCGGGCGGGCGTCGGAGTGAGCGTAGGTCAGCGCCATCGAGCAGACCTGCTCGATCATCGCCGGGGAGTACCCGTTGGTCATCCGCGCGAGCTCGTCGCGGCGGCGTTCGGAGTCGAGGTCCGGGTCGTGGTCGACCTTCGCGAGGTAGAGGTCGAAGATGTCGCGGCGGTCGTCCTGGGTCGGCGTGCGGAACCAGATGTGGCGGCCCATGCGCCCCGGGCGGACGAGCGCCGGGTCGAGCGACTCGATGGGCACGTTCGTCGCGCCGATGAAGTAGATCTGCTCGGGCCGCGGCTTCGGCGGCTTGAAGCGCAGCCGCAGCTTGCGGATGCGCGGGGGCACGAAGTACGTCGCGTCGAGGAACGTGTTGATCCGCGACGCGAGGAACTTGCGCAGCCACGGCGGCTCGTCGACGCCGTCCATCTGGACGAGGAGCTGGTTGAGCGCCAGCTGCCCCTGGCCGCCCATGCCCGGGAACATGTACGTGTTGATGCGCTCGCGCACGCCGGCGAACAGGCCGGGAGCCGCGGCCGGGGCCTCGGCCCGCATCGCGAAGAGGCGCTCGCGCCATTCGCGGTTCTCGAGAATCAGGTCGCCGGACGCGGTCAGGGCTCCCCAGGGCCCGTACAGCGGCGGCACGCCGAGCGGGTCGGCGACCGGCTGGAAGCCGGCGGCGCCCTGCAGCGCCTGGCGGCGGAGGCCGACGGCGTCGATCTCGTCGATGAAGACCATGCACGTGTCGCCCCACTTGCGGGCGAGCCGCCGGGCCTTGCGGATCAGGAACATGACGACGATGACGTCCATGCCGATGAACGTCTGCGCGAACCCCGAGCCGGGCATCGTCACGATCGGCGAGTTGAACGACGTCGCGATCGCCTTCGAGAGCATCGTCTTGCCGGTGCCCGGCGCGCCGATGAAGAGCAGCCCGCGCTCGGGCTTGCCGCCGGCCTTGCGGAACTCCTCGCCCGCCGACCAGAGCTCGATGACCTTCGTGACCTCGGACTTCGGCTCGGCCTGCCCGCGCACGTCCTCGAGCTTCACGCCCCAGTCGGCGTCGCCCGGCTCGTAGCCCTTCATCTGCTTGAGGCCGAAGAAGAGCAGCGGCCCGAAGAGGATCAGCAGGTTGATGAGGAAGAAGAGCGGGATCTGCAGGCCGTAGCCGATGAGCAGCGGCAGGGCCGAGACGAACGCGTTCCCCACGTCCGAGAGCGAGAACCCGAAGACGGCCATGAGGATCCCGACGAGGATCGCCAGGACCGCGAGCCAGGCGAGCTGGCGGAAGCGCGTGCGCCAGTACCAGACGCGGCGCCGGGCGACGATGTCGTCCTGCAGCATCGCGCGGCCGGCGCCGTACAGGCTCGCGCGCGGGATCAGCCGGTGGGCGAGGACGTCGACGAAGCCGCGGAAGCCGATGACGAGCACGAACGTCGCGAGCAGGGCCCAGGGCAGCGGCCAGTCGTTGGCGCCGTAGAGCCAGGCGAAGACCGCGGGGCTCGTCAGCAGCGCGACGAACGTGGCCGCGCGCCCGAGCCGCTTCCACTCGCGCGCGAGCGCGACGCGCTCGGCCTCGCGCGGCACACCGTACTGAGCTCGGTCCCCTCCGGCCATCGTGTCGGCAGAGAGTATTGCGGACGGAGCTCAGCGGCAGATCAAGGCGAAGTCAACCAACTTCGCCCGGCGGTCCGACCGGTAGGGTGAGGCGCTTGCGGCGCACCGTTCTCGCCGGCCTGCTCGTCGCGCTCGCGTGCGGGCTCGCCGCGGCGCAGGCCGCCGCGGCCCCGCGTCTGCAGCGCTGCGCGGCGGACCCGAGCTTCGGGTGTGGCGTGCTGCGCCTGCCCCTCGACCGCACGGGCTCGGTGCCCGGCGTGGTGCGCCTTCACTACGCCGTCGCGCGCGAACGGCCCCCGCCCTACCTCGTCGCGCTGTCCGGTGGGCCGGGGCAGAGCTCGATCGCCACCGCGGGCGCCTTCCGGTTCTCGCTCGACCCGGCGCTGCGGCGCTACCGCCTCGTCGTCCTCGACCAGCGCGGCACCGGTCGCTCGGGCGTGCTGCGGTGCCCGAACGTCCAGCGCGCGCTCTCCCTGCACGACTTCTCCCCGAGCGAGGTCGCCGGCTGCGCCCGGCGCCTCGGCCCGCGAGCGGCGTTCTACTCGACCGCCGACACGGTCCTCGATCTCGAGGCGCTGAGGGCCGCGCTCGGGGCCGACAAGATCGCGCTCATGGGGATCTCCTACGGCACGCACGTCGCGCTGCAGTACGCGCGCGCCTACCCGCAGCACGTGGATCGCCTGATCCTCGACTCGATCGTCGGGCCCGACGGCCCCGATCCGTTCCTCCTCGACGGCTACGCGAACCTGCCGCGGGTGCTGCGCGAGCAGTGCGCGCGGCGGGCGTGCCGCTTCGTGACGCCCGATCCGGTGGCCGACGTCGCCGCGCTCGTGCGCCGGCTCGCGGCGCGCGGACCGCTCCCCGGACACATCTTCGACGCGCGCGGGCGCCGGCGGCGCGCGAGGCTGCACGACGGCGCCGAGCTCGACTTCCTCCTCACCGCGGGCGATCTGAACCCGGCGCTGCAGTCCGCGCTCCCGGCGGCCGTCTCCGCGGCGGCCCGGCGGGCAGACCTCGCGCCGCTGCTGCGCCTGCGCCGCGCTGCCCAGGGGCCGCCGCTGAGCGACGACGAGCTCTCGTGGGGGCTCAACCTCGCCACGACCTGCCTCGACACGCGCCTGCCCTACGCGCTCGCGAGCCCGCTCCAGACGCGCCCGCCGCTCGTGCGCGCGGCGTTCGCGGGGATCGCGCCGGCGCGCTACGCGCCGTGGGATCCGGGAACGGTGCTGAAGACGAGCACCGTCGAGGACTGCCGGCTGTGGCCACCGCAGAACGTGCGCGCCTCCTTCACGGGCCCGCTCCCCGACGTCCCCGCGCTCCTGCTCGGCGGCCGGCTCGACACGCGCACCCCG
>DATNGY010000086.1:0-3010 GCA_035605735.1 Solirubrobacteraceae bacterium | reverse complement strand
CGCGCCTCGGAGACTGTGAGCGGCGCGTGCGCTGGTACGGACTGGACGCGGATCGCGTTGAGCTTGTCGGTGAACGTCGTCGTGGAGCCGGTGTCGCTGCGCGACCACCCCTCCGGCACCTTCACGGTGAAGCCACCGCCCGGCGGGGTGTAGGCGACGTAGGCCTGGTTGTCGGGAATGTCGCCCGCGGGGTTGACCTCGGGAGCGTTGGGTTTGGCGGTCGAGCCGCCCGACGAGGACCCGGAGCCGCACCCGGCGGTGACGAGTGCCAGGGCGGCGGCGCCCGCGGCGAGAGGGAGGAGTGTGCGCATCAGGCGGCGACCGTGGCAGGTGCTGGTCAGCGCCCGCCCCGCGCGAGGTCAACGCGAGGTCAAAGCTGGTCGAACAGCTCCCCGGCGCCGGTACCGTCAGCGCATGAGCTCGGCCGGGATCCTGGTCGTCGAGGACGACGACGTGATCGCCGCCGGGCTCGTGCGCGTCCTCGACAGCCAGGGGTACCGGGTCCGCCGCCTGGCGCGCGGCGGCCCGGTCGCCGCTGCGGCGACTGCCGACATCGGCCTCGTCATCCTCGACCTCGGCCTACCGGACGTCGACGGCATCGCCGTCTGCCGCCGGCTGCGTGCCGCCCGCTCGGACCTCGCGATCGTGATCTTGACCGCCCGCGAGCAGGAGGTCGACATCGTGGCGGGCCTCGACGCCGGCGCCGATGACTACCTCGTCAAGCCCTTCCGCCTCGCGGAGCTGCTCGCCCGGGTGCGCGCTCACGTGCGTCGTCTGGCCGCCGTCAGCGCCGACGCGACCGAGCCGTTGACGGTCGGCGCGGTGCGCGTCGATCGCGCGGCGCGGCGAGCCTGGCGCGACGGCGCCGAGCTCGAGCTGCGCCCGAAGGAGTTCGACCTGCTGGCGCTGCTGCTGAGCGAGGCCGGCCGCGCCGTGACCCGCGAACGGCTGATGCGCGAGGTGTGGGACACCGAGTGGATGGGCTCCACCAAGACGCTCGACACCCACGTCCTCGGGCTGCGCCACAAGCTCGGGCACGACGCGATCACGACGCTGCGCGGCGTGGGCTACCGCTTCGAAGTGCCATGAGACGCCGCGTCATTCTCGCCATCGCGGCGGTCGCCGCCGCGGCGGTCGTGCTCTTCGCCGTGCCGCTCGCGCTCGTCGTGCGCCAGACCTACCGCGACCAGGAGCTCGTTCGCCTGCAGCGCGACACCGTCGCGGCCACCCGCGCGATCGACCTGTCCGCGTCCAGCGATCCCGTCGAGCTGCCGCCCACCCGCGATCGGCTCGCCGTCTACGACCTCGCCGGCCGGCGCCTGCACGGGCTCGGCCCGGCCCGCGCCGACGCGTCCGTGCAGGCGGCCCTGCGCACCGGCAGGCTCGCGGACGCGACGGGCGGCGGCCGCCTCGTCGTCGCCGTTCCGCTGCTCGAGCGCGAACGCGTGACCGGCGCCGTGCGCGCCCAGCGCAGCGACGCTGGCGCCACCCGCGACACCCGCGGCGCGTGGCTCGCGCTCGCCGCGCTCGCGGCCGTGGTCGCCGCGCTCGCAGCGCTCGCCGCGATCCTGCTCGGCCGCCGCCTCGCGCGTCCGCTCGAACGCCTCGCCGGCGCCGCGCGCCGGCTCGGGGACGGCAACTTCGCCGCGCCCGCGCCCCGCGCCGGCATCGCCGAAGCCGACGCGATCGCCACCGCCCTCGACAGCACCGCATGCCGCCTCGATGAGCTCGTCTCGCGCGAGCGGGCGTTCAGCGCGGACGCCTCCCACCAGCTCCGCACGCCCCTCGCCGGCCTACGGCTCGAGCTAGAAGCGATGCAGCTGCGAGGGGAGCAGGCGCCCGAGCTCGCCACCGCGCTCTCCGAGATCGACCGCCTGGAGGCCACGATCGACACGCTGCTCGCGGTCGCCCGCGACGTCCCCAGAGACACCAGTACGACGGACCTCGCCGCGGTGATCGACGAGGCCGAGGCGCGCTGGCGCGGCCCGTTGGCCGCCGACGGCCGACCCGTGCGCAGCCTCGTGCAGGCGCCGCGGCCGCTCGCGCTGGTCAGCGCGGCCGTGCTCGGAGAGGCGCTCGACGTCCTGATCGGCAACGCCCATCGTCACGGAGCGGGCGCCGTGACGCTCACCGTCCGCGCCGTCGGCGACTGGCTGGCCGTCGACGTCGCCGACGACGGCCCCGGCCTACCCGACGACCCCGAGGCCGCCTTCGTCCGGCGCACAGGCGCGGAGCACGGCATCGGCCTGGCGCTCGCCCGCTCGCTCATCCACGCAGAAGGCGGCCGCCTGACGGTGACCCGCGCCACCCCGCGACCCATCCTGACCATTCTGCTGCGGCCCGCATCACCGGCGGCCGACCCAGCCCCCGCCGAGGGTGTATCCGATGGACCGGCCGATAGCTTGCTCGATGCCGGGCGCTGGCCGTGATCGACCAGTGCCCGGCCGCTCGTCATCTCCGCCGACGGGCTGCCGCCCTACCTGCTGACGCCGCCCGACTTCTATCTCGCGCGCACCCCGCCCGGCGTCGCGCCCGCCGCGGTGGCGACCGACCTGCGCCGCAGCTCGTTCGGTCGCGCCGCGTCCGTCAGCACGATCGCCGCCCAGACGCGCGAGGCGCGGAGCCTGACGGCGCTCAACCTCGGGCCGCTCGCCGCGCTCGAGGCGGCCGGCGCCGCGCTCGTCGCGGCGATCGGCGTCGCCGTCCTCGGAGCGTTCATCGTGCTCGAGCGCCGGCGCGAGGGCGCGATCCTCGAGGCGCTCGGCGCCGACGCCCGGCAGGTCCGCGCGGGGCCGGTGCAAGAGGGATGCTCGTCGTGACCGCCAGCGTCGGCATCGGCGTCCCGATCGGCCTGCTCCTCGGGCTGCTCTCCGTCCGCGTGCTCGGCCTGTTCTTCACCCTGCCGCCGCCCTTGCTCGACGTGCCCATCGGCAAGCCGCTCGCCTTCGTGGCGGTGCTGGCCGGCGCGTCGGCGGTGGCGCTCGGCTTCGCGCTGGGGCGGGGCAGGCGC
>DATNGY010000085.1:0-7930 GCA_035605735.1 Solirubrobacteraceae bacterium | reverse complement strand
GGCGACCACACGTCGAGGAGGGCGATCAGCGCCTCGCGGCCGCCGGGGCCGGCGAAGAGCTGCCCTGCGGCGACCGCCTCGATCGCCCGCGAGAGCGCGGCGGGCCCGGCGTCGAGCGCGACGACGCCACGCGCGCCGGCGCGCAGCGCGGCGGCCGCGCCCGCGGGATCGCGGCTCTCGAGGCCCGCGACCGCCGGGATCCGCAGCTCGCGCAGGCGCTCGACGAGCGCCAGGCCGCCGAGCGCCGGCAGCCCCTGGTGCACGACGGCGACCGCCGGGGGCCGCGCGCGGGCGGCCGCGAGCGCGCGCCGGTCGTCCGCGACGCGCTCGATCACGCGGTCTGGATCGCCGAGCGCCGGCGCGAGGACGCCGGTGTGATCGGCGATCAGGACGCGCACGCGAACGCCGGGAGCGGCAGGAAGCGGGAGGGCCGCCGCCGGAGGCGCGGCGCGTCGACCTCGCGCGAGCGCTCGCGCACGTCGCCGTCGACGCGCCGCGCGACCTGCGAGCGTCCGCGGTGCAGGCGGCTCGTGATCGTCGCCTCCTTCGTGCGCAGCGCGCGCGCCGCCTCGGCGTAGGAGAGCCCGACGACGTCGACGGCGACGACGGCGTCGCGGAAGTCCGCCGGCAGCTCGGCGACCTGGGCGAGGACCTCGCGGGCGTGGACGACGTCGTCGGCGTGGCCGGTCGTGCGGGCGTCGACGAGCTCGGCGTGCTCGGGCAGCTCGCGCGGGCGCGGCCGGCGCTGGGCCGTGCGCAGGCCACTGATGAAGGTGTTGCGCATCACCCGGAGCAGGTAGCCGAGGTCGTCGTCGTTGCGCAGCACGCGCGGCCGCGCGAGCACGCGGGCGAAGGTCTCCTGGACGAGGTCCTCGGCGTCGGCACGGTTGCCGCACAGCGCGCACGCCGCCCGGTAGAGACGGTCGACGTGGTCGCCGAGGGTGTCCGGATCGAGCGTGCGGTCCATGGAAGGGCAGGATGGGCCGCGCACCCCGATCCGACATCGGGCTACACCCTGATCCCGCGTAGGATCAGGACGTGAACGCCGCAACGGGCCTGATCGGGCGCGACGCCGAGGTCGAGGCCGTCGACGCCGCGCTGGAGGCGCTCGACGCCCGCGGCGGCGGCTTCCTGGCCATCAGCGGCGAGCCGGGCATCGGCAAGTCGCGGCTGCTCGCAGAGCTCGCCGCCGAGGCGGAGCGGCGCGGCCACCTCGTCCTCGCGGGGCGGGCGGCGGAGTTCGAGCGCGACGTGCCGTTCGCGGCCTGGATCGACGCGGTCGAGCCCGCGCTCGAGCGCCTCGACCGCGACCGGCTCGCGCGCATGGGCGTCGCGCGCCTCGACGAGCTCGCCACGATCTTCCCCGCCCTGCGCGACGGCAGCCCGCTCGACGTCGTGGGCGACCGCCTCGGCGCGCACCGCGCGGTCCGCGAGCTCCTCGACGGCCTCGCCGGTACGCGCCCGGTGGTCGTCGTCCTCGACGACCTCCAGTGGGCCGACGACGCCTCGCTCGAGCTCGTCGCCGCGCTCGCGCGCCGGCCGCCGGCCGGCCGCGTGCTGATCGCGGTCGCGCATCGCCCGACCGAGGCGCTGCGCCCGCTGCGCCGGGGCCTGGACCGCGCCGAGGGCGCGCGGGCCGTCGAGCTCGACCCGCTCGGGCCCGACGAGGCGGCGAAGCTCGTCCCCGACCGCGTCCCGCCGGGGCTGCGCCCGGCGCTCCTGCACGAAGCGGGAGGCAACCCGTTCTACGTCGAGCAGCTCGCGCGCGCGCCCGCCGCCGCGGGCGGGGAGGGCAGGCCCGAGATCCTCGAGGGCGGCTTCACCGTTCCCGCCGGCGTCGCCGCGTCGCTGGCCGAGGAGCTCGGCGACCTCCCCGAGCCGACCCGGCGGCTGCTGCGCGGGGCGGCGGTGGCCGGGGAGCCCTTCGACCTCTGGCTCGCCGCGGCGTGCGCCCCGCTGACGGTCGACGCGGCGCTCGCGGCGCTCGATGCGGCGCTCGCCGTCGACCTCGTGCGCGCGACGCCGCTGCCGGGCCAGTTCGTCTTCCGCCACCCGCTCGTGCGGCGCGCGATCTACGCGGAGGCCGGCGAGGGCTTTCGCCTCGCCGCCCACGCGCTCGCGGCGAAGGCGCTCGCGAGCCGCGGCATCGAGCCCTCGGCGCGCGCGCACCACGTCGCGCGGTCGGCCCAGCCCGGCGACGAGGAGGGAATCGAGGTCCTGCTCGCGGCGGCCGAGCGCCACGCCTCGTCGGCGCCGGCGTCGGCCGCGGCGTGGTACGGGGCCGCGCTGCGGCTGCTCGCCGAGGCCGAGCCCGAGCGGCGCGCGGACGTCCTCGTGCGCCGCGCGCGCGCGCTGCTCGCCGCCGGCCATCTCGAGGAGAGCTACGACGCGATGCTCGCCGCGCTCGAGCTCGCGCCGCCCGAGGGCGTGGCCGAGCCCGTCGCGCTGCTCGCGGAGATCGAGCAGTGGATGGGGCGCCCCGACGCGGCCGAGGAGCGCCTCGCCGCGGCCCGCGCGCGCCTCGACGAGGGCGACCCGAAGATCGCGGCGCTGCTCGCCCTCCGGCTGATGTTCACCGACATCTGGAACGGACGGCGCGAGTCGGCGGAGGCGAACGGCCTGGCGGCGTACACCGCGGCGCAGCGCGCGGGCGACGAGGCGGTCCTCGCGGCGGTCGAGGCCACGCTCGGGCAGCTGCTCGCCCACAGCGACGTCGCCGCGGCACGCGGGCTGCTGGACGCGGCCGCCGCGCGCGTGGCGCGGCTCGACGACGACCGCCTCGCCGACGCGCTCGACACGCTCTACTCGCTGGGCTGGGGCGCCACGCACCTCGAGGCCTTCGACGAGGCCGTGGGCCACTTCGCGCGGGGGCTGGCGATCGCCCGCCGCCACGGCGTCGCGCGCTATCTCATGACGTTCCGTACAGAGCCCGCCGAGGCGCTCGTGCGCAGCGGCCGCGTGCGGGAGGCGCTCGCCGTCGCCGACGACGCCGTCGAGGCGTCGCGCCTGCACCCGAGCCCGCGCTTTCTGTGGTGGGCGCTGTGGCTGCGCAGCACGATCCTCCTGCGCGCGGGGGAGGTCGACGCCGCGGAGGCGGACCTCGACGAGGCCGACGTCGTCCGCCGCGACATCCCGCCGCAGGCGATGGTCGACATCTGGATGGGCTACCAGCGCGCGGCCCTGCTCTCCACCGCCGGCGACCACGCGGCCGCCGTCGCGGCGCTCGAGGAGGCGGGGGGCGGGCCCGACCTCGAGCTGATCCCGCCCAACGACCGCCAATGGGCCTGGGAGATCCTGGTCGACGCCGCGCTCGACCGCGGCGACCTCCCGGGTGCGCAGGCCTGGGTGGAGGAGGCCGAGCGCTGCGCGCAGGCGTCCGGGCTCCACGGGCTCGCGGGCTTTGCGGCGCGCTGCCGGGCTCGCCTCGAGCTCGCGCGCGGCGATGTAGCGGCCGCGACGGCCGCCGCCCGGGCGTCGGTCGCGGCCTTCGAGGCGCTCGGCACGCCGTTCGACGCCGCGCGCTCCCGGGCGCTCGAGGGCGAGTGCCTCGCCGCGGCGGGTCGCCGGGCGGACGCCGTGACCGCGCTGCAGGAGGCCGAGGCGACGCTGCACGAGCTCAGCGTCGAGCGCTACCGCGCGGAGGCGGCGCGCGCGCTGCGGCGGCTCGGCCGGCGCACCCCGCCCCGCGGCGCCGCCGGCCCGGGCGCCGGCCCCGGTCCAGGTGGCCTCGAGGCGCTCAGCGCGCGCGAGCTGGAGATCGCCGAGCTCGTCCACCGCGAGCTCTCGAACCGCGAGATCGCCGAGACGCTCTTCCTCTCGGAGAAGACGGTCCAGACCCACCTGCGCAACATCTTCGTGAAGCTCGGCGTCTCCTCCCGCGTCGCCGTCGCGGTGGCCATCGAGCAGGCGCGCGAGGACGAGGCGTAGCGCCGTCGGCGTCGGACCGGACGCTCATCGCGCCGCGCTACGCGCCGTGCGCCGGCCGCCGGGGATCCACGCTGCGTCCTCGGCCGCCAGCATCGCGGGGAGGATCGCCGCGAGCGCCGCGATCTGCGCGAACGCGGCGACGCCGAGGCCGAGCGGCACCGTCGCCGCCACGAAGGCGAGCGCGACGAGCCGGCGGCCGACGGCGACCGGGAGGCCGAGCGCGCCGCGGAAGCCCGCGTCGCACACGAGGTAGAGAGCGAGGCCGCCGGCCATGAAGAGGGCGTCCGCGGTCGCGACCGTGTCGAACGGCTCCTCGACGGCGTGCTCGAGGCCGGCGGCGAGGACGACGATGCCGAGCAGGATCCCGAGGTGCCACGTGCCGAACGCGTCGAGCGCGATCCGCGGACGCCGGTCCGAGGGCGCCCCGGCGAGCGCCGCCTCGGCCGCGCGGTCGCGGTCGGAGCCGAAGTAGACGAACCACAGGCCGGCGGCGAGCGCGAGGCCGACGAGCGCGGTGGCCGCAGCGCCGACGCCGAAGCCCGCGTCGCGCAGCGCGAGCCCCACGCCGACGATCGACTCGCCGATCGCGACGATGACGACGAGCCCGTGGCGCTCGGTGAAGTGCGCGGCCCCGATCTCGAAGCCGCCGACGGGCTTGGCGCGCGGCGTGCCCCACTCGAGCACGATCGCGACGCCGAGCAGGACGTAGGCGGTGGTGCCGCCGATCCAGAGGCCGCCGAGCACGCACAGCGCGGCGAGGACGTTGAACGGCGTGATGCGCGCCATCGCGCGGGCCACGCCGACCGACGAGGCGCGCCCGAAGAGCGCGGAGTGGACGAGGACGACCCCGAGGTAGGCCAGTCCGAAGCCGGGTCCGGGGTCCGCGAAGGCGCCCGGCACGGCGAGGGCGAGCACGAAGAAGCCCGCCATGCCGCCGAGCAGGAGCGCGCGGCGCCCCAGCCGGTCGACGGCCACCGCGTTCGTGAGCCAGGCGTAGCCGCCGTACATCCACCAGATCACCCCGAGCAGCAGGCCGACCTGGAGCAGCCCGCGCACGGTGGGCTCGGCCGCGAGCAGGAACGTGAGCTCGGTGATCGTGAAGACGAAGACGAGATCGAAGAAGAGCTCGAGCGTCGAGACGCGCTCGATCCTGGGTGACGGACCGCCCATGAGGCCATTGTCGCGGACCGCCCTCGCCGCCCCGCGGGCGACTACACTTCGGGCCTCCCTGGTGGGCGTAGCTCAGCTGGTAGAGCTCCTGGTTGTGGTCCAGGCGGTCGGGGGTTCGAGTCCCCTCGCTCACCTTGATGCCCTGTGCTAGAGCCAAATCCGCTCTACGACTGGGATCGGCGCCCGACTGAGAACGGCTGCGACGAATGAGACCGTTCCTGCTGGTATCTGCGTGGTATCCGCGGCCTCAGATGCCTGGTATCTCTGGCATCTGGAGGGCGGCTTCAGCCGCTTTCCGCCTTGTCGGCCATGAGCGCCTGCAGGCGCCTGCGGAGGCTGGCGGTGGCCTCCTCGACGCGTCGGTCAGGATGGCGCCATGCGGCGCATGACAGAGGAGGAGTGGCGCGCGTTCGTCATGGAGGGGACGCGGACGGGCAAGCTGGCCACGGCGCGCCCGGACGGCAGACCGCATGTCGTCCCGGTGTGGTTCGTCCTCGACGGCGAGGACGTGGTGTTCTCCACGGCCGCTAGCTCCGTCAAGGGCCGGGCGCTGCGGCGCGACCGCCGTGCGTGCCTGTGCGTGGACGACCAGGCCCCGCCCTTCAGCTTCGTGATGCTCGACGGGGTGGTCACCCTCGGCGACGACCTCGGCGAGCTGCGCGAGTGGGCGACCCGCATCGGCGCGCGCTACATGGGCGCCGACCGCGGCCAGGAGTTCGGCGAGCGCAACGCCGTCGCTGGTGAGCTGCTCGTGCGCCTGCGCCCCACGCACGTGCTGGCCGAGGCGGAGCTGGCCGACTGATGCGCGACCGCTCCAAGCCTGGCGCGGCTGGTACCTGAGCTGGTATCGGGCGGCTTTCTCCCTGCAAGTCGGCCCCGAAGTACCGAGTCCCGTCGCTCACCCCTCGCAGGGCGGCGGGTTCGCGTTTGGCGTTAGGGGACCCTAAGCACTAGGGTGCGCGGGTCTCCATTAGGTCACCCTAACCGCTCGTGTCCTTCGCCCAGACCGTCCTCCTCGGCGCGCTCGCCGGCTTCACGATCTACCTCGGGCTGCCCGTCGGCCGCCTGCAGCTGCTGTCCGCGCGCGCCCGCGTCGGCTTGGCGATGTTCGCCGTCGGGATCCTCGCGTTCATCTTCGTCGACGTCCTCGAGCACGCGAACGAGATCGTCGAAGGCGCCCTGGACGGCTTCAAGGACGGCACGCGCTCCTTCGGCCATCTCGCTGCCCTCACGGTTCTGCTCGTCGGAGGATTCGGCCTCGGCAGCGCCGGGTTGGGGATCCTCGAGCGGCGCCTGCGGCCGACCGGGCCGAGCGTCCCGCCGCTCGCCGGCGGATCGGAGGCCGCCGCGCTCACCCCGCAGGACGCCGCACGCCTGCGCACGGAGGCCGACCTGGCTCGCCGTCACGCGCTGCAGACCGGGATCGTCATCGCCGCCGCGATCGGCCTGCACAACTTCGCCGAAGGGCTGGCGATCGGCGTCTCGGCCCGCGCCGGCGCCGTCAGCCTGGCGACGGTCCTCATCGTCGGCTTCGCGCTGCACAACGCCACCGAAGGGTTCGGCATCGTCGGTCCCCTCGGGAACGTCACGCCCTCCTGGCGCTGGCTCGCGCTCGCCGGGCTCATCGGCGGCGGCCCCACGTTCCTCGGCGCGATCCTCGGCTACCAGGTCACCTCGGAGCCGCTCGAGCTCGCCTTCTACGCCCTCGCCGCCGGTGCGATCCTCTACGTCATCGGCGAGATCTGGCACGGCATGCGCCGCCTCGGCCACCGCGAGCTCGGCCTGATCCTGCTGACCGCCGGCTTCGCCGCCGGGGTCCTCACAGACCTCGTGGTCGCCTACGGCGGCGGCTGACAGCCTGTATAGAGATTGCAAATCTGTACGTAGCCGCGGTCGCGCTCGCGGCCAGCTGAGACCCCGCGCACCAGACGGGACCGACGCCGCCGACGCCGGCTGCCTCGGGTCTTCTCGGACCGGTGCGCCTGATCCCGCCCGGGCGCGCGGTCGTGCGCGGTCGACGGTGAAGTCACCGCCCCGGATCGAGCTCAGCGCTCTCTGCCCTCGTGTCGAAATTGTCGCCGTCGCGGCTCGACACCACTACGGTGGCGCGATGGCTCCGATCTCCCGCGGCTTTCGCGGTCGACGCCGGGCGGACGTCGACTCCGCGCGCCTGCCGCCCGGCCAGTACGCGACCCGCGACTTCCCGGTGCTCTCCGCCGGCCCGACCCCCGCGACCCCGCTCGACGAGTGGAGCTTCACGATCTCCGGCGCCGTCGCCGAGCCGGTCTCGTGGAGCTGGGACGACCTCGTCGCGCTGCCGAGCGAGACGCCGACGGTCGACATCCACTGCGTGACGAAGTGGTCGAAGTTCGACACCGCATGGCGGGGCGTGTCCGTCGACGTCCTGCTCGAGGCCACCGAGCCGCTGTCGGAGTTCGTGAGCGCCTGGTGCGACGGCGGGTACACGACGAACCTGCCGCTCGCCGACGTAACCGACGGCAAGGCATGGGTGGCCTACGAGTACGCCGGCGAGCCGCTCGAGCCCGAGCACGGCGGCCCCGCGCGGCTGCTCGTGCCGCACCTGTACTTCTGGAAGAGCGCGAAGTGGGTGCGCGGCCTCGAGCTCACCGAGCACGACGAGCCGGGCTTCTGGGAGGGCTACGGCTACCACAATTACGGAGACCCGTGGCGGGAGCAGCGGTACTGGAGCGACTGACCTGGCGCGTCGCGACGATCGCCGACGTCCGCGCCGAGACCGCGCACGCGCGGACGCTCGCGCTCGACGTCCCCGATTGGCCCGGCCACCAGGCCGGCCAGCACGTGGACATCCGTC
>DATNGY010000084.1:0-5864 GCA_035605735.1 Solirubrobacteraceae bacterium | reverse complement strand
TACGGCTGCAGCGCCGGCGGAAGGTCGGCCGCGTCGGCGGGCTCCGGCGGGATCGTGATGACCTTGTCCGCCGTCCATTCGCCGCCCTCGCGGTGCCAGCGCCACACCGACGCGGACAGGTCCGCGGTGGAGACGACGACGCCGACGAAGCCCCACGGCTGCGTCGGATCGTGGGCGGGCCGCAGCTCGAGCACCATCTGGTGCTCGGGCCCGAGGTCGATCTCCTGCTTGTGCCGTCGCCGGCGAAGGTCCCACGTGTGGAGGCGGTGCCCGTACTGGTTGGCGAGCAGCAGATCGGGGACGACGCCGTCCTCGACCATGTTCGGCGTGCCCCACTCGCTCGTCAGCAGCGTGTCGAAGCCGATGTTCCACCACACGTCGTAGGCGAGCTCCTGCGGGCCGCGGTCGAGCTCCCAGCGCCCGCGCGGGTCGAACGACTCGTGGTCGAGCAGCGCGACGCCGCCGGGGCCGCCGCCGTCGGGCGCGCCGAGCGCCGAGATGTAGATGCCGTCGGGCCCGCAGTGGATCGTGTGCGGGCGGCTGTAGCCGGTGCGCTTGGCGAGCTCCTCGGGCTCGATGACCTTCACGAGCTTCGGGTTGACCGGGTCGTCCTTGACGTCGACGACGTGCAGGCGCGAGGAGCGCAGGCCGGGGATGACGAAGTGGCGGCGCTCGATGTGCGGGTGCGGCGCCCACGGGCACAGCGCGCTCGAGCAGGCGTTCCAGCCGAAGTGGTGCAGCTCGTCGCCGACGTGGGGCATGTCGAGCCTCCCGACCTGCGTGCCGTACGTGCCCGAGCCGGGCTTGACGTCGACGACCGCGAGCGCGTCGGGCCGGCGGTCGCCGTTGGACCCGACGTTCAGCGTGACGACGTAGGCGAGCTCCTCGGGCGGGGCCTCGGCGGCGATGGCGGGCGAGGGATAGAAGGTCGGGTCGGGCTTCAGCGGCACGGGCGCTCCTCTCTCGAAGGGGCCCGAGGTCTACAGCAATCCCAACCGGGTATGGAAGCAATCGGTCAGTAGCCGAGGCGGTCGAGCACGTCCGAGCCGCCCTGCTCGCCGTCGCCCTCGTCCCGGCGGCGGCGGCCGCCGCCGCGCTCGCCGGGCATGACGATGCGGATCGTCGCGCCCACGCGGCCGTCCTGGGCCTTGGCCAGGTCCGCGCGCGAGACGCGGTCGGTGCGGCGCTCGCGGTCGGCCTCGCGCTGGGAGCGGCGCTCGTCGCGCCGGCGGGCGTTGCGCACGCGCGCGCGCCGGTCGTCGGCCTCCTCCTTGGACAGCGTGAGCGTCCACAGCTCCTCGATGGCGGCCATCGACACCTGCTGGGCGGCGAGCGCCTTGCCGACGCGGCCCGCGCCGAGCGAGCCCGCGGCGATCTTGCGGGCGCGCACGCGCCAGTCGCCGTCCTCGGCCACGAGGCGGGCGAGGTCGGCGCGCTCCTTGTCGCCGAGCACGGAGTAGGCCTCGCGGACCGCGCGGCGCTGGCCGAAGAGGTCGGCGACAGTGCTCGCCGCCTCGCGCAGCTCGGGGAAGGGCAGCGGCCCGCGCTCGCGCGGCCCGCGGGCGCCGCGCTGGGGCCGGTCCGCGCGCTGGCCGCCCTTGCCGCGGCCGCGCGAGCGCCGCCGGCGGGACCGGTCGGCGTCGGGCGCGGGCGGCGCCTCGCCCTCCGGTGGCGCCGGCGGCGGCTCGGGCGCCTCGGCCCGCTCGGGCGCTGCGGGCCCCGGTGAAGACGCGCCGTCCGGTGGCGCCGGTGGACGCTCGACGGCCTCCGGGCTGCCCACCGGCGCCGAGGCGTCGGCGACGACCGCCTCGCTCGGCGGTGCCTCCTGGGCGGCCGCCTCATCGGCGCCCGGTGCGTCGCGCTCGGACTCGCTCGAAGGGCTCGCGTCAGTCATCCCCCTACACGTTGTACCGCCCCGGGCGCCGTCGTGCGCCCGTGGGTAGCCTCGCGCGCGTGATCGAAGCACGCACGCCCGCGACCGCAGACGAGGAGCTGCTCAACGCCGAGCTGCCGACCGTCGCCACCGAGCGCACGGAGGCCGAGCGGATCGCCCGGGTGGGACGCGAGCTCACTTACGGCCACGCCGCGCTCGCGGGCCTCGGCTGCGCCGTCTCCGTCTTCGGCTCGGCGCGAGTCGCGCCCGGTGCGCCGCGCTACGCGCTCGCCCGCGACGTCGGTCGCCGCCTCGGCGAGGCCGGCTTCGCGGTCATCACCGGCGGGGGACCGGGGCTCATGGAGGCCGCCAACCGCGGCGCCCGCGAGGCCGGCGCGACCTCGGTCGGGCTGAACATCGAGTTGCCCTTCGAGCAGGCCGCGAACGCCTACCAGGACATCGCGCTCAGCTTCCACTACTTCTTCACGCGCAAGGTCATGTTCGTCCGCTACGCGCAGGCGTTCGTCGTCCTCCCCGGCGGCTTCGGGACGCTCGACGAGCTCTTCGAGGCGCTCGTGCTCATCCAGACGCGCAAGATCCGCCACTTCCCGGTCGTGCTTGTCGACGCCGCCTTCTGGGGCGGCCTCCTCGGCTGGGTGCGCGAGCGCCTCGTCGCCGAGGCCGTGATCGCGCCGGCCGACGCCGAGCTCGTGCTCACCACCGACGACCCCGCCGAGGTCGTCGCCGCCGTGCGCCGCGGCGCCGAGCGCCAGGGTGCCGTGGGCGCCTGAGCCGTCACGCCGGCAGGCGGCGCTGACGTCGCAGCAGGTCGGCGAGCGTCTCGCGCTCGCACACCGGCTCGGCGCGGCCGTCCTCGCAGAAGACGACCGCCGGCCGGGGCAGCGCGTTGTAGTTGCTCGCGGTCGTCCACGTGTAGGCGCCCGTCGCCGGAACCACGACGAGGTCGTCGCGCGCGGGAGCGTCGAGCAGGGCGCGCTCGACCAGGACGTCGCCGGACTCGCACTGCTTGCCGACGAGCCGGTGCGGCGATCCCCGGAACGGACGGTCGACGATGTGCGCCTCGAAGATGACGCCGCCGATCGCCGCCTCGAGGTTGTCGGCCAGCCCGCCGTCGACGGCCACGTGCCGGATCGGGCCGCCCTTGACGACCACGACCCGGTACAGCGTGAGGCCCGACGGCCCGACCAGGCACCGCCCGGGCTCGACGATGAGCTGCGCCGCCGCCGGCAGGTGCTCGCGCGCGGCCGCGGCGAGCGCCCGCGCCCAGCCCTCGACGTCGGTCGGAGGATCGTCCGCGCGATACGGGGTCGCGAGGCCCCCGCCGAGGTCGTAGCGGTCGAAGCTGCCCAGCGACCCGAGCACCGCCACCGACCGGGCGAGCGTGTACGGGTCGCCGATCTGCGAGCCGACGTGCGCGTGCAGGCCGGCGACCTCGACGGCCGGCGAGCGGGCCATCCGCGACAGGAGCCCGCGCGCCCGCTCACGGCCGACGCCGAACTTGGAGCCGGCGCCGCCGGTGGCAATGGCGGGCACCGTGTCGGCCTCGACGTCCGGACGGATGCGCAGCAGCACCGGCTGGCGGCGCGCGCCGAGGGCCTCGAGGCGCTCGAGCTCCGTGGCGTTGTCGACGACGACGAGCCCGACGCCGACCTCGAGCGCGCGGCGCAGCTCGTCGTCGCTCTTGGCGTTGCCGTGCAGGACGAGGCTCGCGGGCGGGACGTCGGCCGCAAGCGCCGTCTCGAGCTCGCCCGCGGTCGAGACGTCCACGCCCAGGCCCTCGCGGGCGAAGAGCTCGATCGCGGCCACGAGAGGCAGCGCCTTGGACGCGAAGACGACCAGGCTGCCCGGCCGCGCCGCGGCGAAGGCCCGCACCACCCGCCGGGCATTCTCGCGCAGGTCGCCGCTGTCGAAGACGTAGAGCGGCGTGCCGAAGCGGGCCGCGAGGTCGCCGAGGTCGCAGCCTGCGACCCGCAGCCGCCCGGTCGCGTCGACCGACCAGCTGCGCGGCAGGTTCGGACGCGACACCGGCCGCTACAGCTCTGCCGGCGGCGCGAGCGCGGGATAGTGTCCGCGCACGTCGTCGACGTAGGCCGCGAGCCGGTCGGCCAGCGCCGCGTCGACGATCTCGACCATGTTCTCCGCGTTCTCCTCGCCCGAGCGCGAGAGGTTGAACGAGCCCGTGAACACGACGTCGTCGGCGACCGTGAGCTTGGCGTGCATGTAGTCGTGGACGGCGCCGAGGGCATACGGCGTCGAGCGCTTGCCGCTCCAGGGGAAGCCGTCGAGCAGACGCGCGAGCAGGGGCCCCTTCCAGCGCGAGTTCGGGTTCTCGCTCCACTGGCGGAAGACCTGGGCGACCTGGGTCGCGTCCGAGACCCCGGCGACGTCCGCGCGGCCCTCGGCGAGCACCTCGTTGAGCGTCGCGAGGATCGGCCCCGCCGTCAGCACGGGCGAGGCGATCCGCACGCGCCGGCGCGCCTGCGCGATCCGCTTGGCGATCCGCTGCGACAGCTCGGGGCCGCGGCCCGGAGCGAACCACGCCCGCACGGCGACCCCGCCGACGTCGACGGGGGCGACGTCGAAGTCGCCGGAGTCCTCGACGCGACCGCGCTGCCAGAGGTCGGCGAAGGCGCGCGAGTAGGCGGCGGCGAGCTCCGCGGACTCGAGCGTGACGAGCACGTTCTCCTCGCGCGTCCACGAGTCGAGCGTCCAGTTCGTCGACCCCGTCCACACCGCCGCGCCGTCGCGGACGACGAACTTGTGGTGCATCAGGTCGCGGTCGCCGGGGATCGCGCGCAGCGGGACGCCGAGCGCCTCGAGCAGCGACGGCTCCGTCCGCGGCGGCGGCGGCAGCGGCTTGCGCTCGGCGTCGTCGTCGGCGTTGAAGGCGATGCGCACGGCGACGCCCCGCGCGGCCGCAGCACGCAGCGCCGCGGCGACCGCGTCGCCGACCGCGCCGGGCAGGCGCACGTCGTAGAGCGCGAGGTCGAGCGAGCCGCGCGCCGTCTCGACCCACGCGACGAGGCGCTCGGCGATCTCCTCGGCGCGCTGGCCGCCGTCGGTGAGCGTCGTGACGTCGATCACGCCCGGGCCGGGAGGGCCGCGAGAGCCTGGCGCAGCTCGTCGGCGTCCTCGAAGTCCAACCCGAGCTGGTGCACGCGGCGGTAGCGCACGATCCCGTCCTCGTCGACGATGATCGTCGCCCGCCTCGTGCCGAGCATCGGCACGGTCACGCCGTAGGCGCGCGCCACCTCGCGATCGGGATCGGCGAGCAGCGGCACGGTGAGGTCGTGCCGGCGGCGAAAGCGCTCGTGGGAGTCGAGCTCCTGGTCGGAGATGCCGACGACCTCGGCGTCGAGCGACTGCATGGCCGGAGCCTGGTCGCGGTAGGTGCAGAACTGCTTCGTGCAGACCGGCGTGAAGTCGCCCGGGTAGAAGAGGAGCACGACTCGGCGGCCGCGCTGATCCGCGAGCCGGAACGGGCCGGCGGTGCCCTCGAGCGCGAAGTCGGGGGCCGCGTCGCCGATCCGGGGTCCTGAGGCCATGGCGTGCAAGGGTACGCGCACCGTGGAGGGCTGGATCGAACGGCACGCCGAGGCGATCGCGGCGCGGGCGCCGCGCGAGCTCGAAGCGCTCGTCGCCGTCTCCTCGCGCAGCGGCGACGTCCACGGCGCCGAGGAGGCCGCGGCGGTGGTCGCGGCGCTCGCGCCGGAGGAGGCGATCCCCGAGCGCGTGCCGTGCTCGTCGCCCGCCCACGCGCCCGACCTGCTGCTGCGGCTGCGCGGGCGCGGCACCACGCGCGTGCTGCTGCTCGGGCACGTGGACACGGTCGTAGCGGCCGGCGAGCACCGCGCGCTCGTACGCGAGGGCGACCGGCTCGTGGGCTCGGGCGCCGTCGACATGAAGGTCGGCGACGTCCTCGCGCTCGGCGTCCTGCGCGCGCTCGCCGGCCGGCTCGACGACCTCGCCG
>DATNGY010000083.1:0-3056 GCA_035605735.1 Solirubrobacteraceae bacterium | reverse complement strand
GCGCGAACGCCGCCGCGCTGCTCCGCGAGCCATGACTCCGCCGTCGGGTAGGTTTCTGTCCCGATGCGGCTCAAGCAGGCGGTGAACGCCGGCCTCGCGCGGGCGGGCTACGCGATCGTCCGCACGGAGCGGCTGGCGGCGATGAAGCCGCGCCGCGCAACGCGACCGAAGCGCGCCCTGGCGGCGCACATGGACGAGCCGGCGCGGCGGACGATCCAGGCCGTGCGGCCCCGCACCATGACGGCCGACGACAAGCTGTTCGCGCTCATCGTCGCGACCCGCTACGTGGTCGATCACGGGATTCCCGGCGCTTTCGTCGAGTGCGGCGTTTGGCGCGGCGGGAGCCAGCAGGCGGTGGCCTACACGCTGCTCGAGCGCGGCGTGACCGATCGCGACCTGCACCTCTTCGACACGTTCACGGGCATGCCGCAGCCGACCGAGAAGGACCGCCGCTACGACGGTCGACCGGCGGTCGAGCTGCTGGAGCGCACCGACAAGACTGCGAAGGTCTGGGCGGTCGCCGGCCTCGAGGACGTCCGGTCAGGCATGGCGGAGACCGGCTACCCGCCCGAGCGCATCCACTTCCACCCTGGCCGAGTCGAGCAGACCATCCCGGCGGCGGCGCCGGCTCAGATCGCGATCCTCCGGCTGGACACGGACTGGTACGCGTCGACCCTGCACGAGCTCGAGCACCTGTACGACCGGGTGCCGTCGGGTGGCGTTCTCTTCTTCGACGACTACGGGTACTGGGCCGGCGCGCGCGAAGCGGTGGACGAGTTCCTCGCGCGGACCGGCGCCCGGCTGCTGCTGGCGCCGATGGCGTCCGGTCGGTTCGCCGTAAAGCCGTGATGTCCGGGCCGCGCGCTCAGGCGCCGGTCATGCGCCCGGGCCGAAGATCTCTGTCAGAGCCACTTGATGTCTCTGACCGCGCCTGTCGCGACGCCACCGCGCGCCCTACGGGACGCCATCGTCGCCAGAGCGTCGGCGCGCGTGGCGCTCGCGCTGCTGTGTGCGCTCGCGGTGGGGATGGCCCTGTGGCAGGCCGTGGGGGACGCGCCCTCCACGGACGAGCCGCTTTACGTCACCGACGGCCTGGGGGCGCTCGAGCGGCACAGCCTCCGGCTCAATCCGCAGCATCCGCCGCTCGCGAAGGCGCTCGCCGCCGTACCCGTGCTCTTCGCCCACCCGGCGCTGCCGGCGCGCTTCGATCGGCGCCACGGTCGGCCCTACAGCAGAGCGTTCCTGAACGGGCTCTTCCGCTCGCATCAGCTGCGCGAGGTGACGCTCCTCGCGCGGCTCGTCCCGGTGCTCGAGCTCGCGCTCACGGTCCTCGCCGTCTATGCGCTGGCCCGGCGACTCGCGGGCCCCGCCGGCGGCCTGCTCGCCGCCGCGCTGTGGGCGCTCGACCCGTTCGTGATCGGGCTCGGGCACGTGGACGGGATCGACCTGCCCGCCACGCTCGTCGCCCTCGGGCTCGCGCTCGCCCTCGTGCGGTGGCTGGAGCAACGGACGCCAGGTCGCCTGATCACCGTCGGCGCGGTCTGCGGGGCGGCGCTCGTCGTCCGGGACACGGGCCCGCTGCTGGTCGCGGTCGGAGTCGTGACCGTCGGCGTCGCCGCGCGCGACCTCCGGCCCGCGCTCGTCGTGAGCGCGCTGGCCTACGCGGTCGTGTGGGCGGTGTACGGGGCGCTCGATCCCGCCTACACCTTGCAGCACCTGAACGTCCTGCCCCAGCGCTACCTCGACGGCCTCGGGAGGCTCGAGGCCCTGCACCGGCGTCCCGCCGCCGCCTTCCTGCTCGGCCACCACTACCGCGGCGGACGCTGGTGGTACTACGGCGTGAGCATGATCATCAAGCTGCCGGTGACGCTCCTCGTGAGCTATGCGCTGGCGCCCCTGTTCATGCGCCGCGTGGCGTCCGCAGAGCGCCGCCGGGTGCTCGTCGCCGTGCTGCCGGCGGCCCTTGTGCTCGGCGCGTTCACGGTCGCGACGCCGGTCAACCTCGGCCTGCGCTACATGCTGCCGGTCCTCGCCCTGGCGACCGTGTGTGTGGCGCCGCTCGTCCGTGCCCCGCGCGCGCTGCCGATCCTCCTCGTGCTGGGCTCCGCGGCGTTCACGGTCGCCTCGCTGCCGCACTCGACCGCGTGGGTCTCGCCCCCGTTCGAGCCCGGATACCGCGTGGTGACGGCCGACAACCTCGACTGGGGACAGGACGCCTTCCGGCTCCAGCGCTGGGCTGCGGGCAGGCGCGCCTGGGTCGGCTGCTATTCGCCGTGGCGACGCTGCGCGCGGGTGATCCCGGGGGCACACGCGCTGCGGAAGGACACGCCGCGCTCGAGCGTGCACGGATGGCTCGGCATCTCGGCGTCGCTCGTCTACCTCCACGGCTGGGATCCGTGGCTCCTTCACCTCGAGCCGGTCGGCACGCTGGGTGGGACGGAGCTGCTTTATCGCGTGCGCTGACGGACCGGCGCCGAGCCTCGGCGGTTGCGCGGCCACGGCGAGCGGCTCAGACTAGGACCGTGGCGCGTCGGATGCTCGCGGTCGTGCTGGCGTCGGCCCTCGTCGCCGGCTGCGGCGGGCAGAAGTCGAACGAGCAGAGCACGGCGACGGCGAAGGCTCCTCACTCGCCCGTCGTCTTCGAGGGCCGGCTCGTCGGGATCGGCGCAGGCCGCAGCCTCTTCATGCACTGCGTCGGCTCCGGGAGCCCGACGGTCGTGCTCGATGCCGGGTTCCCCGGCGACTCGACCGGCTGGCACGACGTGCAGCCGCAGCTCGGCCGGACGACGCGGACCTGTGCCTACGACCGCGCCGGCCTTGGCAACAGCGTCGCGCAGCCGGGAGTCCACGACGCGCGCGACGAGCTGAGCGACCTCCAGCGGCTGCTCGACCACGCCCACCTCGACGCGCCGTACGTCCTCGTCGGTCACTCCTACGGCGGGCTGCTGGCGCGCCTATTCGCCCGGGCTCACCCGCGCGAGGTCGCCGGCGTCGTGCTCGTCGATGCCGTCGGACGCGACCAGATTCGACGGACGCTCGCGGTCTGGCCCCGGGGC
>DATNGY010000082.1:0-6189 GCA_035605735.1 Solirubrobacteraceae bacterium | reverse complement strand
TGGGATCCAGGCGCAGCACCCGGTCGTGAGCCTTGTCCGCGACCCAGAGCGAGTCCTTGGTGAGCGCGACGTCGCTGGGGTCGCCGACCCTCCTAAGGGTGCGGAACCTCGTCGCACCGGCGGGCAGGACGGCGATCTGGCCCGGGACGCGGTTGGCGGGCTGCGTGTTGCAGGTCGGGTAGGAGGCGCGCACCGCCACGTACACGCGCCCGCCGCCGACCGCCACGTCGCGAGGCGCGCCGCCCACCTGGAAGGGCGTCGAGCCGCCGGGCGGCTGCACGTGCGTGACGGTGCCCGTGCGGCAGTTGACGACCCAGGCGGAGCCGCCGACGACGGCCAGGCCCTTGAGCATCCCTCCCAGCGCGATCCGCTGCTCGACCGTTCCCGAGCGCGCGTCGATCTGCGCCACCTTGCCGTTGTCGCTGGTGACCCACACCGACCCTCCGCGGGCCTTGACGCTGTCGAGCGAGCCGAGGCCGACGTCGATCCGCTGCACCGGCTTCCGCCGGTTCGGGTCGATTCGCGTGACCGCGCCGTCGTGGTTCGCGACCCAGACGGATCCCGACGCGGCGACGGCCACGCCTTCGGGCGAGCCGCCCACCCGAACGGGCCGCAGGAGCTTGAGCTTGTCACCGTTCGACGAGCCTCCGGAGATGACCACGACGGCGATGATCACGGCGGCGGCGACGACGGTCGCCGCCGGTGCGGCGGCCCAGGCGCGCGACCGGCGACTCGCCCGCTCGACGGCGGGCGGAGGGGCCGGCTCGCGCTCGGGGACCGGCGCCGCCAACGGCGGCGGCGTCTCCGGCGCCGGCGGCGGCGCCTGCTCCGCGGTCGGCGGCGGCGTCTCCTCCGCGGTCGGCGCCGGCGCCTCCTGCGCGGCGACCTGCTCCTCGTGCTCCTTGAGCACCCTGTCCAGGGCCTGCATCAACCGGCCGACGTCGTAGTCCCAGCGGCTGTCGCTGATCTGCAGAGCGTTGCGCCGCGCCAGCGGCCTCAGCGCGTCGGGCAGGTCGTTCTTGGCGGGCATCTTGGCGTCGCCGACCAGCACCGGTATGACGCGGATGGAACGGCCCAGGGCGGCGCTGACCTCGACGCGCACGTAGTCGTCGACGTCGTCGAGCCTGCGGTTCCCGGCGTCGTCGCGGGCGTCCAGCCAGCCCGGTCCGATGACCACGACCATCACGACGCACGAGCCGACCGTGTCCTCGATGCGCTCGACGAAGTCGATCCCGAAGTCCATCTCGAGGTCCCTGAAGATCCGCTCGTCGCCGAAGCGGTCCTTCAACCGGTCGTACAGGCGCCCGGCGTACGCGGCGCTGTCCGCGTGGCGGTACGAGATGAAGATCCGGGAGTCAAGCACGCTGGTCGACGCGGACTCGTCCGCGGGGGAGGGTCGACTCGACGCTTCCGATCGCACCCTAGTCCGAGACGCCCGGAGGCAGGGGATTTCCGTCGCGGACCGGCCCTCGCGGGGCCCGGCGCCGGCCGGAGGCGCTGCTAGCCTGCGGCCGGTGCCGCCCGTCGCCGACCTGCCTCTGCTCGCGCGCGGAAAGGTGCGCGAGATGTACGACCTGCAGGACCGGATCCTCATGGTCGCCTCGGACCGGATCTCGACCTACGACGTCGTCCATCCGACGCCGATCCCGGACAAGGGCAAGGTCCTCACGGGCCTGTCGGCCTTCTGGTTCCAGCGCACGGGGCACATCGTCGCCAACCACCTCCTCTCGACCGCCGACGGCGTGCCCGAGGAGGTCCGCGGCCGCGCGATGACCGTCCGCCGGCTCGAGATGCTGCCGGTCGAGTGCGTCGTCCGCGGCTACATCACCGGCTCGGGCTGGAAGGACTACCAGGCCACCGGGAGCGTCTCCGGGATCGAGCTCCCGCCGGGGCTGCGCGAGTCCGACCGCCTCCCGACGCCGATCTTCACGCCGTCGACGAAGGCCGAGACGGGCCACGACGAGGCCGTCGACTTCGACGGCGCGGTCGCGCTGCTCGGCGGCGACCGCGAGCTCGCCGAGCGCGTCCGGCGCGCGTCGCTCGCGCTCTACGAGTTCGCCGGCGAACACGCGCGCGCACGCGGCGTGATCCTCGCCGACACGAAGTTCGAGTTCGGCCTGGATGCCCGGGGCGAGCTCGTCGTCGGCGACGAGGTGCTCACGCCCGACTCGTCGCGCTACTGGCCGGCCGACGACTTCGAGCCCGGCCGCCCGCAGGCGAGCTTCGACAAGCAGTACGTGCGCGACTGGGCCGCGGCGAGCGGCTGGGACAAGACGCCGCCGGCGCCCGAGCTGCCGCCCGACGTCGTCGAGGGCACGCGCGCCCGCTACGTCGAAGCCTACGAGCGCATCACCGGCGAGCCGTTCGACGCGTGGCTGCGCCGCACGAGCGCTTGATGCGCGCCCGCGTGCTGATCCGCCCCAAGGCCGGCATCCTCGACCCCCAGGGCATCGCCGTCGAGCGCGCGCTCCCCGCGCTCGGCTTCGAGGGCGTCGCCAACGTCCACGTCGGACGCCTCGTCGAGCTCGACGTCGAGGACCCCTCGCAGCTCGACGCGATGTGCCGGCGGCTGCTCGCCAACCCGCTGATCGAGGACTACGAGATCCAGGCGTGAAGTTCGGCGTCATCCGCTTCCCGGGCTCGTGCGACGAGGTCGACGCCCAGCTCGCCGCCGCGCGCGTCGGCGAGGCGGTCTTGCTCTGGCACGCCGACCTCGACCTCCAGGGCGTCGACGCCGTGATCGTGCCTGGCGGCTTCTCCTACGGCGACTACCTGCGCGTCGGGGCGATCGCGCGCTTCGCCCCGATCATGGGGCCGGTGACGGAGTTCGCCCGCGAGGGCGGCCTCGTGCTCGGCATCTGCAACGGCTTCCAGGTCCTCTGCGAGGCGGGCCTGCTGCCCGGCGCGCTGCTGCCCAACGTCGGGCTGCGCTTCGTCTGCCGCCAGGTCGGCGTCGAGGTCCTCGACGCCGAGACCTCGTTCACGCGCGCGTGTGGGGCGGGCGACGTGCTCTCGATCCCCGTCAAGCACACGACCGGTCGCTACCACCCGCCGCCCGGCTTCGACCCCGCCCTCGCCGTCCTGCGCTACGCGCCGGGCGAGAACCCGAACGGCTCCGAGCACGACATCGCGGGCGTGCGCAACGAGGAGGGCAACGTCCTCGGGCTGATGCCGCATCCCGAGCACGCCGTCGACGAGCGGACCGGGTCGGCGGACGGCCTCGCGCTTTTCGCGTCGATGGCCTTGACGTACCCGTACCCGTCCGCCGTAGGCGGACATGGGTATGCATGAGACCGGGACGCTCCCGGGCGTCGACGAGGCGGTCGCGCTCGGCCTCACGCGCGAGGAGTACGCGCTCGTCGTCGAGAAGCTCGGCCGGCCGCCGAACGAGGTCGAGCTCGCGATGTTCTCCCTGCTGTGGAGCGAGCACTGCGCCTACAAGCACTCGAAGAAGCTGCTGCGCACGCTCCCGACCGATGGGGCCCACGTCGTCATGGGTCCGGGCGAGAACGCGGGCGCGGTGGACGTCGGCGGCGGGCTGGCCTGCGCGTTCAAGGTCGAGTCGCACAACCACCCGAGCGCGGTCGAGCCCTTCCAGGGCGCGGCCACCGGCGTCGGCGGGATCCTGCGCGACATCTTCGCCCTCGGCGCGCGCCCGATCGCGGTGCTCGACTCGCTGCGCTTCGGCGAGCCCGAGGCCTCGGGGCGCTCGCGCTACCTGCTCGACCGCGCGGTCGCCGGGATCGGCCACTACGGCAACTCGGTCGGCGTGCCCACGGTCGGCGGCGAGGTCGGATTCGAGGGGCCCTACGAGCACAACTGCCTCGTCAACGCGATGGCCCTCGGGGTCGCGCCGCGCGAGCGGCTGATCCGCAGCGCCGCCGCCGGCGCCGGCAACGTCGTCGTCCTCTTCGGCGCCGCGACGGGCCGCGACGGCATCGGCGGCGCCTCCGTGCTCGCGAGCGCGGAGCTCGGCGAGGGCGACGAGGAGAAGCGCCCGACGGTCCAGGTCGGCGACCCGTTCGCCGGCAAGCTCCTGCTCGAGTGCTCGCTCGAGCTCCTCGAGCGCGGCCTGCTCGTCGCCCTGCAGGACCTCGGCGCGGCGGGCCTGACCTCGAGCGCGTCGGAGATGGCCTCCAAGGGCGGCGTCGGCATCGACCTCGACGTCGCCCGCGTGCCCCTGCGCGAGTCCGGCATGGAGCCCTTCGAGATCATGGTCTCGGAGTCGCAGGAGCGGATGCTCTGCGTGGTCGAGCCCGATCGCGTCGACGAGGCGCTCGCGGTGTGCGCGCGCTGGGAGCTCCACGGCACGGCGATCGGCGCCGTGACGGACAGCGGGCGGATGCGGATCTTCGCCGGCGACGAGCTCGTCGGCGACGTGCCCGTGGCCGCGCTCGTCGACGAGTGCCCGCTCTACGACCTCGCGCCCGCGCGCCCGAGCCGGCCGCTCTACCCCGCCCCGGCGGCGACGCTCGCTCCGGGCGCCGGCGTCGAGGAGGCGCTCCTCGCGCTGCTGCGCGCGCCCAACCTCGCCTCGCGACGCGCGCTCTTCGAGCAGTACGACTGCCTCGTGCAATCGCGGACGGTGCGCCGGCCCGAGGACGCCGACTCCGCCGTGCTCGCGCTGCCGGACGGGAGCGCGCTGGCCGTCACGATCGACGGCGACGGCCGGCGCGTGGCGGCCGACCCGTACCGCGGGACGATCGAGGCCGTGCTCGAGGGCGCGGCGAACCTCGCGTGCGTGGGCGCCGAGCCGCTCGGGCTGACGAACAACCTCAACTTCGGCAATCCCGAGAAGCCGCACGTCGCCTGGCAGCTGACCGAGGCGGTGCGCGGCCTCGGCGACGCGTGCCGCGCCCTCGGCGTGCCGGTCACGGGCGGCAACGTCTCGCTCTACAACGAGGCCGTCGCCGGTCCGATCTACCCGACGCCGGTCGTCGGCATGGTCGGGCGCCTGCCAGACCTGGCGCACGCCGGGGTCGCGGGCTTCGCGCGCGAGGGCGACCTCGTCGCGCTCGTCGGCTGGGACGCCGCGCCGGCGCTCGCCGCGGGCGAGCTGTCCAAGCTGCGGGGCGAGCCGCTGCCCGGCGGGTTGCCCGGCGTCGACCTCGAGCGCGTGGTCGCGACGCTCGCCGCCGTACGCGACGCCGTCCGCGCCGGGGCCCTGAGCTCGTGCCACGACGTCGCGCGCGGCGGGTTCCTCGTCGCCGTGGCCGAGGCGTGCCTCGCCGGGGGCGTGGGCGCGGAGCTCGACCTCGGCGCACCCATGTCCGCCTCCGGCGGACGGGCACGGGCACCCGACGATCCCTGGACGCACCTCTTCGGCGAGCGGCCCGGCGGCTTCGTCGTCTCCGGTGAGCGCGCGGCGCTCGACGAGCTCGGCGCGCGGACGCCGCTGGACGTCTTCGGCACGGTCGGCGGAGGTGCGCTCGAGCTCGCGGTGGGCGGCGTGCGGGCCGCGTGGTCGCTCGACGCGCTGCGCGACGCCCACGCGGCCCTGGCGGCGCTCTTTCCCTAGCGTCCGGTGGGTCGAGATCCAGGTTTTGACCGCATTAGGTGCAGAACCTGGATGTCGCGGATGCGCCGCCTAATCGATCCGCTTCAGGGCCAGTCGATCTGCGCGTCCGGCACGCCGTGGGCGCGCGCGTAGTCCTCGGCCGCGGCCCGGGCGTCGGGATCGCCCCTCCCGTAGCGGAACACGCGCCCGGCGAAGAGCACGAAGCTCTCGTCGGCGGTGTGGAAGTCGGCGTACCAGCCGACGGCGTCCATCGCCTCGGCCAGCGCGCCGGCGAGGGCCGGCGCGTCGGCGTCGGCGACCTCGAAGCGCACGAGCGTCCAGACGGTGGGGAGGCCTGCCTGAAGCTGCGACGGCGCGAGGTTCGTCGGGGCGACGCGCTCGATCTCGCGCACGGTCAGGCACGGGCCGCCGAGCGTGGCCCCGGTCCGGACGCTCTCGGCGACGATCGTGCCCGTGGCCACGGTGCGCGAGAGGCTAGGGGCCGGCCTGGACGCCTGACCGGCGGGCGGTGTTCAGCGCCTGACAGGCGGGCGGATCATTCCGATGAACGGCGCCATCTCGGCTCGTGATCGTCGAAGGTACGCAGGCCATGCGCCCGCTCCGCGTCATCGCGGCCGCCCTTGTGCTCGCCGTACTCGCCCTCGCGGCGCCGGCCTCTGCGCTGCCGCCGG
>DATNGY010000081.1:0-6027 GCA_035605735.1 Solirubrobacteraceae bacterium | reverse complement strand
GCCGCGCCGGTCTGGACGGCCACTGAGCCCATCACACCCCGGGCCGCCGCGCGACCGGTGGTGTTCGACCGCATGCGTTCCTGACGCACCGGGATCGGCGCGGGGCGCGGATCAGCTCGTCGCCGCGGCGGCGAGGGCGCGGCGCAGCAGCGCCACGACGACCGCGGGCACGGCGCGATCAACGGGCACCGCCGACATCGACCACAGGCGCGCCGCCGAGAGGTGACTCAGCACCGCGCCCACGCCGCACGCCAGCACCGCTGCCAGCGGACACAGCGCACCCCGGCGCACACGGCTCTTCACCGCCGACCGGCCCATCCCGAGCGCCAAGAGCTGCGCGTGCGTGACCACCCCGTGCTGCGCCTCGGCGAGCTTCACGACCCGAGTGCTGAGTTGGGCGTCCAGATGACGCCCTAGCCAGCACTCGCCCGAATTCGCCCCCCTCGATGCCCGGTCCGGGCCCACCGCTAGCCTTGCCAGCGCCGTGGACTACCCCGCCGACGAGCTGACCCGGGACGAGCGCGAGCGGCTGGCGCCGCACGTCTCGAGCCTCGACGGGCCGGTGTTCGCGCTCACGAACCTGCCGGAGACCGTGAAGGGCGCGGCGTTCGCGCGCTACTCGCGCTACTCGGGGACGCTGCGGCGCCTGCTCCTCGACGAGTTCGGCGAGGCGCTGGCGGCTCCGGGGGCCGCCCGAGCGCCCGACCCGGGCGAGGGCCGCCGCGCGGCCGAGCTCTACGAGCGCATCTTCCTCGGCTACGGCGACGACTCCGTGGCCCAGCTTGGCGGCGCCCACGTCGCCTGCGAGTGGGTCTCCAACGTGCTCACGAAGATCCTCCAGCGCCCGCGGCTGGCCGCCTACCTCGAGCAGTCAACGCGCTACCTGGCCTACGACGCGCCGATGCCCGGCGGCGGCTTTCGCTACTTCCGCGACCCGGAGCTCGGCCCCCGGTACGAGCGCGCGATGGACTCGCTCTTCCAGACGTACGCCGACGCGCTTCCGCGCGTGACGGCGTGGGCCGACGCGGCGTTCCCGGCGCCCGACGGCGAGCCGGCCGCCGCCCACCGCCGCGCGATCCGGGCCAAGGCCTACGACCTCTTGCGCGGCCTGCTCCCGGCCGCGTCGCTCTCGCACATGGGGATCTACGCCTCGGGCCAGACCTACGAGGGGCTGATCCTCCACCTGCTCGCGCATCCGCTGCCCGAGGCGCGCGCGTATGGGCGGATGATCCTCGAGGCCGTCCAGGCGGTCATCCCGAGCTTCGTCACGCGCGTCGAGCGCCCCGAGCGCGGCGGCGAGTGGATCGCCTACCTCGAGGCGCGCGAGCGCGCGGCCGAGCGCTGGGTGGCGCGCCTGGGACTCGACCGCCCGGCGCCCACCGCCGGCCCATCGGTGCGACTGCTGCACGTCGACGGCGACGAGGAGGCGCTGCTCGCGGCGCTGCTCTTCGAGGCCGCCGGCGCCGACGACGAGACGACGCGCCTGCGCCTCGCGGCGCTCGCGACGCCCGAGCGCGCGCAGCTCCTCGCCGACCTCGTGGGGCGGCGCTACAACCGCCGCCACCGCCCCGGGCGCGGCTTCGAGGCCCTGCGCTACCGCTTCGAGGTCGTCTCTGACTACGGGGCGTTCCGCGACCTGCAGCGCCACCGCATGCTGACCGTCCAGTGGCAGCGCCTCACGCCGCACCTCGGCGCCGACGTCCCCGACGAGGTTCGCGCCGCCGGCTGCGGCGACGACTTCGCCCGCGCCCTCGAGCGCTCTCGCGGCGAGTGGGAGCGCCTGACCGCGGCGGGCCACGCGCGTGAGGCCGCCTACGCGCTGTGCCTCGCGTTCCGGATCCGCTACGTCCTCGACCTCGACGCGCGCGAGGCGATGCAGCTCATCGAGCTGCGCTCGGGCCGCGAGGGCCACCCCGGCTACCGCGCGGTCGCCCACGAGATGCACCGCCTCATCGCGGAGGTCCATCCTGCCGTCGCGGCCGCGATGACGCACGTCGACGAGGCGGCCGAGCCGCGCCTCGAGCGCCTCCTCAGCGAGATGCGCGCGGAGTCGCGGCGCACCGCGCTCACGTAGCACCGGCGCTCGACACTCGGGCGGGATTACGTCGACACGCGGTCGCCGTTTCCCATCAGAACGGGAAAAGCGGATTTGACACAGACCGGGGCCTCTGTCGAGAAGCTGCAACCTCGGGCGCGCGGTGGGGTCAGATGCCGCGATGCCGTCCAGCGCACTGCTGTTTCCTGGCCAGGGCAGCCACGCGGAGGGGATGGAGGAGCCGTACCGCGGGCACCCGCTCCTCGAGCGCGGGCTCGACCTGCTCGGCTACGACCCGTTCGACCAGCTCGCCGAGGGGACGCGCTTCCAGCAGCCCGCGCTCTTCCTGTGCTCCGTCGCGGCCTGGGACAGCTGGCGCGACGACGCCGGCGAGCAGGCCGAAAGCGATAGCGAGATCGTCGCCGCGGCGGGCCACTCGCTCGGCGAGTACTCCGCGCTCGTGGCGGCCGGGGCGCTCGCCTTCGACGACGCGGTCCGGCTCGTCGACGAGCGCGCCGCCGCCATGGCCGACGCCGGCGAGCTCGTCCCCGGCGGCATGGTCGCCATGCTCGGCGGCGACGCCCGTGCCGTCGGCACGCTGGCGCGCCGCCTCGGCCTGACCGTCGCCAACGACAACGCTCCCGGCCAGCTCGTCCTCTCGGGCCCCGTCGAGGCCGTCGACACCGCGGCCGAGCTCGCCCGCGACGACACCGGGGCGCGCGCCCGGCGCCTCGACGTAACCGGCGCCTTCCACTCCCCGCTCATGGAGCCCGCGGCCGAGCGCCTGCGCGTCGCGCTCGCGGCTACGCCCGTGCACGCGCCGGCGATCCCCGTCTACGCGAACGTCAGCGCGGCCCCGTTCACCGACATCCGCAGCCAGCTCGCCGAGGGCCTGCTGCGCCCCGTGCGCTGGCGCGAGACGCTGCTCGCGATGCGCGCCGCGGGCGTCGAGCGCTTCGTCGAGCTCGGCCCGGGGACCGTCCTCACCGGCCTCGTCAAGCGAACGCTGCAGGCCGCGTGACAACCATCGAGCTCAACACGGACGCGCCCCCCGCGGCCGCTCCCGCGCCCGCGCGTCGCGCCGTCCCGAGCCGCACCGTGCGGGCCGGTCTGTTCGGCGTCGGCGCGGCGCTGCCCGATCGCGTCGTCACGAACGCCGACCTCGTGACGCGGCTGAACACCGACGAGGCCTGGATCGTCAGGCGCACGGGCATCCGCGAGCGCCGCATGCTCGCCGAAGGCGAGCAGCTCGCCGACCTGGCCGCGCGCTCCTGCGAGCTCGCCCTCGCCGACGCCGGACGGACCGCCGCCGAGGTGGACGCGCTGATCGTCTCGACGATCTCGCCCGACCGCCTGACCCCCGGCCTCGCTCCGTACGTCGCCGAGCTGATCGGCGCCAACCGCGCCTCGACCACCGACCTCAACGCCGCCTGCGCCGGCTTCCTGAACGCGCTCGAGCAGGCCGCAGCGCTCGTCGAGAGCGGTCGCGCGAGCGTCGTCGTGGTCTGCGGGGCCGAGGCGCTCTCGCGGATCACCGACCACGACGACCGCTCGACGGCCGTGCTGTTCGGCGACGGCGCCGGCGCAGTTGTCGTCGCCGGCGGCGAGCTCGAGCTCGGGATCGGGCCCGTCGTCCTCGGCGCCGACGCGGCGCACGCCGACCTCCTGTACGCCGAGCGCGACGACCCCAAGCTGCGCATGGAGGGCCGCGAGGTCTACCGCCACGCGGTCCGGCGCATGGTCGCCGCAACGCGCGAGGCGCTGCGCCGCGCGGATGCTTCGATCGCAGACGTCGACCTCTTCGTCGCCCACCAGGCCAACGCCCGGATCCTCGAGGCCGCCGCCGCCGAGCTCGGCCTGGCGCGCGATCGGCTGGCGATGTACGTCGACCGGACCGCGAACACGTCCTCGGCTTCGATCCCGCTCGCGCTCGCCCACGCCGAGCGCGACGGCCTCCTGCGCCCCGGCGCGACCGTCGCCCTCGCCGCGTTCGGCGCCGGGTTCGTCTGGGGCGCGGCCCTCGTCGCCTGGAAGGAGCGCGCCCATGTCTGCGCGTGACGGCGGGTGCGCGCTCGTGACCGGGGGCACGCGCGGCATCGGCGCCGCGATCGCGCAGCGCCTGCAGGACGAGGGCTGGAAGGTCGCGCGGCTGGGGCGGTCGGGCGGCGATGTTCACGCCGACGTCGCCGACGCCGACCAGGTCAAGGAGGCCTTCGACGCGGTGCGCGCGAACTTCGGGCCCGTGCTCGTGCTCGTCAACAACGCCGGCGTGCGCGCCGACGGCCTCGCGATCCGCATGGGCGCCGACGAGTGGTCGACAGTCGTCGACACGAACCTCACGGGCGCCTTCCACTGCACCCGCCGCGCGCTCGACGACATGCTGCGCGCGCGCTGGGGGCGAATCGTCAACGTCTCGTCGGTCGTCGCCGAGCGGGCCAATCCGGGCCAGGCGAACTACGTCGCCGCCAAGGCCGGCCTGCTCGGGCTCACGCGCACGATCGCGCGCGAGATGGCCCGCAAGGGCGTGACCTGCAACGCGATCACGCCCGGCGTCATCGAGACCGACATGACCGCCGACCTGTCCGACGGCCTCCTCGGAGCCGTGCCCGCCGGTCGCGTCGGGCGGCCCGAGGAGGTCGCCGCCGCGGTGGCCTTCCTCGTCTCCGACGAGGCCGCCTACGTGAACGGCGCCACGCTCGCAGTAGACGGAGCGCTCGGCGCCTGAGAGAGCAACCAAGCGAACCAAGGAGCAACCGACACCATGCCTATTCCCACCGACCAGGAAGCCGTCGAGGCGATCCGCGAGGAGCTGACGGCGATCAAGGTCCCCGGCGCCGACGGCGCCACGGCCGAGAGCACGTGGGCCGACCTCGACGTCGACTCGCTCGACCTCGTCGAGGTCGTCAAGGCCCTCGAGGACCGCTACGAGGTCGAGATCGCCGACGGCCGCCTGAAGTCGATCGCCTCGGTCGGCGACGCCGCCAAGCTCGTGCAGGAGCTCGTGCGCGAGAAGGAGGGCGCGCCCGCGTGAGGCCCCGGTCCTCCCACAACCAGGCCGCGCGCCCGACGGGGCAGTCCGTTGGGAGTAGAGCAGTCGTCGTCACCGGACGCGGTGCGGTCACCTCGATCGGCGAGGGCGCCGACGCGTTCTTCGAGGCGCTCATCGGCAAGCGCTCGGGCATCGCCGACGGCGTCGGCGCGATGACGGAGTTCGACCCCGAGACGGCGATGTCGCCGAAGGAGGCGCGCCGCACGGACCGCTACACGCAGCTCGCGGTCGCGGCCGCCCTGCAGGCGGCCGAGGAGGCCGGCATCCCCGACGGCGTCGACCCCGAGCGCCTCGGCGTCGTCGTCGGCACCGGCGTCGGCGGGCTCGTCACGCTGCAGACCGAGTGCCAGGCCTGGCTCGAGGACGGCGACCGCGCGGTCTCCCCGCACTTCGTGCCGATGATGATGCCCAACGCCGCGGCCGGCGTCATCGCGATGCGCTTCGGGGCCCACGGTCCCGGGTTCAGCGTCTCGTCGGCGTGCGCGACCGGCGGCCACGCGATCGGCGAGGCCGTCCGCATGATCGACCGCGGCGAGGCCGACGTGGTGATCGCGGGCGGCACCGAGGCGGCCCTCACCGGGCTCTGCATCGCGGCCTTCCGTCGCATGGGCGCGCTCTCGCGCGAGGGCGTCTCGCGCCCGTTCGACGCCGAGCGCGACGGCTTCGTGATGGGCGAGGGCGCGGCGGTCCTCGTCCTCGAGCGCTCCGAGCATGCGCACGCCCGCGGCGTGACGCCGCTCGCGCGGATCGCGGGCTATGGCGCCTCCAACGACGCCTTCCACATCACGATGCCCGACGAGTCCGGCGCCGGGGCGATGAAGGCGATGCGCGCGACGCTCGCCGACGCCGACGCGGCCCCGAGCGACGTCGGCTACATCAACGCCCACGGGACCTCGACTCCCTTCAACGACAAGATCGAGACGCTCGCGATCAAGCAGGTCTT
>DATNGY010000080.1:0-11357 GCA_035605735.1 Solirubrobacteraceae bacterium | reverse complement strand
GGCGCGCCGAGCCCCGAGAGCGCCGGGAGCACGCGGGCGCCGGCGGAGTCGGCGGCCTCGCGCGCGAGCGCCCCGAGCGCGGCCGGCTCGGGCGCGACGCCGAGCTCGCGGCAGAGCCACTCGAGCATCGCCCCGGCGGCGAAGACGCCGCCGTCGATCGCGTACTCGGTGCGCCCGTCGACCCGCCACGCCACGGTCGGGAGCAGCCCGCCGGCGGGTCGCGGCACCTCGTCGCCGACATGGGCGAGGATGAAGACGCCGGTGCCGTAGGTCGCCTTCACGCGCCCGGGGACGACGCAGCCCGCGCCCGCGAGCGCGGCCTGCTGGTCGACGACGCGGCCGCGCAGCGCGAGCTCCTGCGGCCAGGCGTCGTGACGCAGGACGCCGAGGTCGCCGACCGTGTCGCGCACCTCGGGCAGGACGTCGATCGGGACGCCGAAGCGCTCGCAGAGCACCACGTCGAAGCCCGGCGTGCCGAGCGCGTGCAACTGCGTGCGCGACGCCGTCGACGCGTCGGTCGCGAAGCCCGCGCCGAGGCGCGCGCAGAGGAAGGAGTCGACGGTCCCCATGCGCAGCGTCCCCGCCTCGCGGGCGCGGGCGACGGCGTCGTCGTGCTCGAGCAGCCACGCGAGCTTGCCGGCCGAGAAGTACGGGTCCAGCGGCAGGCCGCTGCGCGCGCGGATCTCCTCCTCCGCGCCGGCCAGGCGGTCGAGGACCTCCTGCGAGCGCTTGTCCGACCACACGACGATCGGCGTCAGCGGCGCCCCGGTCTCCGCGTCCCAGGCGAGGACCGACTCGCCCTGGTGGTCGAGGCCGCACGCGACGACGTCGCCCGGCGGGTCGTCGAGCAGCTCGGCGACGGCCTCGACGACCGCGAGCAGCACCTCCTCGCCGTCCTGCTCGTCCCAGCCGCGCTGCGGATGGCGCGTGACCTTGTCGCGCCGCGCCTCGCGCACGGGGCGCAGGCGCTCGTCGAAGAGCGCGGCCTTGACGGCGGTCGTCCCCTCGTCGATGCCGAGGACGAGCCGGCCGGCGCTCATCCGCGCTCGAACATCCGGGCGCGCTCGTAGTCGGTGACGACCTGGTCGAAGAGGCGCTGCTCCGTGCGCCCGTAGTTGAGGTAGTGCGCCCAGACCTCCTCGCCGAACGCGCGCTTGGCGAACGCGCTGCCCTCCCACGCGTCGACGGCCTCGCGCAGCGCCGACGGGAACGGCTCGGCCTCGGCGGCCGCGTAGGCGTTGCCGACGAGCTCGGGGCCGGGGTCGGTGCCGCGCTCGACGCCGTCCAGCCCCGCGGCGAGCATCGCCGCGAAGCCGAGGTAGGGGTTCACATCGGCGCCGGGGATCCGGCACTCGACCCGGCGCGACTGGCCGTGGCCGACGACGCGGAAGCCGCAGGTGCGGTTGTCGCGGCCCCACGAGACCGAGGTCGGCGCCCAGCTCTCGGTCGCGTAGCGCTTGTAGGAGTTCACGGTCGGCGCCACGAACAGCGCGAGCTCGCGGACCCGGTTCCGCAGGCCGCCGAGGAAGTGGCGGAAGACGTCGGTCTCCTCGTGGCCGTCGACGAACGCGCTGCGGCCGGCGTCGGCGTCGACGAGGCTCATGTGGATGTGGCAGGAGCTGCCGATGTCCTTCTCGGACGGCTTGGCCATGAACGTGGCCGAGATCCCGTTGAGGTTCGCGATCTCCTTGACGCCGTTCTTGTAGATCGTGTGCCGGTCGGCGGCGGTGACGGCGTCCGCGTAGCGGACGTTGAGCTCGTGCTGGCCGTACCAGGCCTCGCCCTTGGAGAACTCGACCGGGATCCCGGCCCCCTGCATCCCGCGCCGCAGCTGCTGGATGAACGGCTCGTCCATCGTCGTCGCGAGCACGTGGTAGTCGAGGATGTAGGGGATCGTCGGCGTGAGGTCGCGGTAGCCCTTCTCCCAGGCCTCGGCGTAGCTCTCGCGGTAGAGGTAGAACTCGAGCTCGGAGCTCATCATCGGCACGTAGCCGGCTTCGCGCGCGCGCTCGTACTGGGCGATGAGGACCTGCCGCGGGGACTCGACGACGGGTCTTCCGTCGTGCCAGGCGACGTCACAGAGCACGAGCGCGGTCGCGTCCAGCCACGGGATCCGGCGCAGCGTCGCGAGGTCGGGGACGATCCCGAAGTCCCCGTAGCCCTTCTCCCAGTTGGCCATCTGGTAGCCGGGCACGGGGTCCATCTCCATGTCCAGAGCGAGCAGGTAGTTGCAGCCCTCGACGCCGTGGTCGCCCACCTCCTCGAGGAAGTACTCGCCCTGGATCCGCTTGCCGATGAGCCGGCCCTGCATGTCGGTGAACGCCGCGACGACGGTATCGATCGTCCCCTCGGTGATCTCGCGCTCGAGCTCGGCGAGCGTCAGCATTCCGCGCACGGTGCCGGGCCCGCCGGGCCGCGGCGCGCCGTGCGTCCCCTCCCTGTCCTCGACGGCCATGGCCGCATTCATACCTGGCGCGCACGCGCGCGGGCAACCGTCTGCGAGGATCGCGCCGTGATCGCGGTCGTCGAGCCCGCCACCGAGGAGGTCCTCGCGGAGATCCCGCGGGCCGGCGCCGAGGAGACCGACGCCGCCGTCGCCCGCGCCAAGGCCGCGTTCGGGCCCTGGCGCGCGGTGGCGCCGGCCGATCGTGCCCGCCTCCTGCACGGCATCGCCGATGCGCTCGCCGAGCGCGCCGAGGAGCTCGCGGTGCTCGAGGCGCGCAACGCCGGCAAGCCGATCGCCGACGCGCGCGGCGAGATGGCGATGGTCGTCGACACGTTCCGCTACTACGCGGCCGCGCCCGAGCGCCTGCTGGGCGACACGATCCCGGTCGCCGGCGGCGTCGGGCTCACCGTCCGCGAGCCGCTCGGGGTCGTCGGGCTCATCACGCCATGGAACTTCCCGCTGACGATCGCTTCCTGGAAGCTCGCGCCCGCCCTGGCCGCCGGCAACACCGTGGTCCTCAAGCCCGCCGAGCTCACGCCACTGACCGCGCTGCGCTTCGCGCAGATCGCGCTCGAGGCCGGCATCCCCGAGGGCGTCGTCGAGGTCGTGGCGGGACCCGGCCGCGAGTGCGGGCGGCGGCTCGTCGAGCACCCCGACGTCGCGAAGATCGCGTTCACGGGCTCGACGGAGGTCGGGCGCGCGATCGCCGCCGGCGCGGCGGCGACGATCAAGCGCGTGACGCTCGAGCTCGGCGGCAAGAGCGCGAACGTCGTCTTCGCCGACGCCGACCTCGAGCAGGCGGCCGCGCAGGCGCCGCTCGCGGTCTTCGCCAACGCGGGGCAGGACTGCTGCGCGCGCTCGCGCATCCTCGTCGAGCGCAGCGCGCTCGACCGCTTCATGGAGGCGCTCGAGGAGGCGATCGCCGCGCTGCGCGTGGGCGACCCGCTCGACGAGGCGACGCAGATGGGACCGCTCATCAGCGCCGCGCAGCGCGAGCAGGTCGCCTCCTACGTCGGCGACGACGCGCCGGTGGCGATCCGCGGCGAGGCGCCCGACGGACGCGGCTTCTGGTTCGCCCCGACCGTGCTGTGCCCGGTGGCGCGCGGCGATCGCGCGGCGCGCGAGGAGATCTTCGGGCCCGTCGCCGCCGTCATCCCGTTCGCCGACGAGGCCGAGGCGGTCGCCCTGGCCAACGACACGATCTACGGGCTCTCGGGCTCGATCTGGACGCGCGACGGGGCCAAGGCGCTGCGCGTCGCCCGCGCGATCGAGAGCGGCGTGCTCTCGATCAACTCGAACACGTCCGTTCGCGTGGCGACGCCGTTCGGCGGCTTCAAGCAGTCCGGGTACGGGCGCGAGCTCGGCCCGCACGCCACCGACGCGTACACGGAGGTCAAGACGATCTTCTACGCGACCGAGGCGCGTCCGTGAGCCGCCTGGCCGGCAAGGTCTGCGTGATCACGGGCGCCAAGGGCGGCATCGGGGCGGCCACGGCCGCGCTCTTCGCCCGCGAGGGCGCGACCGTCGTCGGCGTCGACCTCGCCGACGACGGCCCCGGCGATTTCGCGCTCGGGTGCGACGTCGCCGACGAGCGCGCCGTCCGCGAGCTCTTCGCGACCGTGCGCGAGCGCTGTGGCCACGTCGACGTGCTCTTCAACAACGCCGGCATCTCCCCCGCCGACGACGCCTCGATCCTCGAGACCTCGCAGCACGCCTGGCAGCGCGTGCAGGACGTCAACCTCAAGTCGGTCTTCCTCTGCTGCAAGCACGGCATCCCGCACCTACTGGAGAACGAGCGCGGCGGCTCGGTCATCAACACGGCGTCGTTCGTCGCGACGGTGGGCGCGGCGACATCGCAGATCTCCTACACCGCGAGCAAGGGCGGCGTGCTCGCGCTCTCGCGCGAGCTCGGCGTCGAGTTCGCCCGTCGCGGCGTGCGGGTCAACGCGCTCTGCCCCGGGCCGGTCGACACGCCGCTGCTGCGCGAGCTCTACGCCAAGGACCCCGAGCAGGCCGCGCGGCGCCTGGTGCACGTGCCGATGGGCCGCTTCGCGCGCGCCGAGGAGATCGCCGCCGCCGCGCTCTTCCTGGCCAGCGACGAGTCCTCGTTCGTGACCGCCGCGACGTTCCTGGTCGACGGCGGCATCTCCGCCGCCTACGTCACGCCGGTCGCGTGAGGATCCGCCGCGCGATGCCCGTCGTGGTCACCGACGACCCGGCGGCGGCACGCGCGTTCTACGAGGGCTTCCTGGGCTTCCGCATGGCGATGGAGGCGGACGGCCTGTTCATGCTCGCCTCGCCCAGCGTGCCGACGACGCAGCTCATCGTCGCCTGGGAGAGCCCGTCCGCGCTCGACCCGGCGGTCCGCCAGGTCGACGTCTCGGTCGAGGTCGAGGACGTCGACGCCGCGTACGCCGACGCGCGGGCCCGCGGCCTCGAGATCGTCCGGCCGCTGACCGACGAGCCCTGGGGGATCCGGCGCTTCTTCGTCCGCGATCCGTGCGGGACGACGCTCAACGTCGCGAGCCACATCAAGGCGCCGTAGCGGCGGGGACGGGCGGCGGGAAGAGCCTGAGGAAGCGCCGGGCGGCGGTCCGACTGCCCTCCACGCGCAGCTCGCCCGCGCGCTCGGCGTCGGCGAGCGACCGGCCGTGCCAGAGGACCGCTGCGAGCGCGGCCGGGTCGCCCTCGACGACCGCGTCCGGACGCTCGACGCCCGCGCGCGCGACCTGGAGGCGGCCGTCGCGCACGCGCACGTGGAAGCGGTCGTGGCCCAGGCGCAGCTCGTAGGTCGCGCTCAACCCGCCGGCCTTGGCGGGGTCGAACAGCGTCGGCAGCGCGAGCGCGAGGGCGTCGGCGCCGAGCGGCGGGTCGCCCGGCGGGAACGGGCCGCGGCTGCCCCAGCGCCCGAGTGCGAGCAGGACGGGCTCGAGCTCGCGGCCCCAGGCGGTGAGGTCGTAGACCCGCGAGCCCGCCGGCGGCGGCAGCGTCCGGCGCTCGACGACGCCGGCCTCCCCGAGCTCGCGCAGGCGCTGGGCGAGGACGTCCGGGCTGAGCCTGGGCAGCCCCGCCTGCAGGTCGCTGAAGCGCTTGGGCCCGAGCACGAGCTCACGGACGACGAGCAGCGCCCAGCGCTCGCCCACGAGGTCGAGCGCGCGGGCGATCCCGCACGAGTCGCGGTAGGAGCGCCTCGCTGCCATCCGCGAATCCTATCTCGGACATCCTTGTTGCTACTTGGAAACTCCAAGTCTAAGCTAGGGCTCTCCGAGCTTGAGCGACGAAGAAGGGAGCGGTCATATGAGCGAGCGCGAGCGGTACCCGGCGGGCGTCCCGTGCTGGGTCACGGTCATGCGGACGGACCCGCGGGCGGCCATGGACTTCTACGGCCCGCTCTTCGGGTGGGAGCCGCTCGAGCGCCCGGGCTACGTGGTCGCGCGCCTGCGCGGGCGCGACGTCGCCGGCGTCGGCGTCCTACCCTGGCCCGACGTCGCGCCGGCATGGATCACCCAGGTCCGCGTAGACAGCGCCGAGGACGCCGCCGCCCGGGCCCGAGCCGCCGGCGGGACGGTCGTCGACGGCCCACTCGACCTGCCGCCGGCCGGCCGGCTCGCGGTGCTCGCCGACCCGGCCGGCGCCGTCTTCTGCGCCTGGGAGGCCGCCGGCCGCGAGGGGGCGCAGCTCGTCAACGAGCCCGGCGCCTGGTCGATGAGCGCGCTGCAGACGCACGATCCGGAGGGCGCGATCGCCTTCTACCGTGCGGTCTTCGGCTGGGAGCCCGAGCCCTTCGGCCCGGCGACGATGTTCCGCCTGCCCGGCTACCTCGGCGGCGAGCCCCAGCAGCCCGTGCCTCGCGACGTCGTGGCGGTCATGATGCCGGCCGAGCCCGGCGCGCCGCCGCGGTGGAGCGTCGACTTCTGGGTGAACGCGGCGGCCGCTACCGCGGAGCGTGCGGAGCGCCTCGGAGGGCGGGTCGTCGTCCCCGTGCACGAGCAGGCGAACTTCCGGACCGCCGTCCTCGCCGACCCCGAGGGCGCGACGTTCTCGATCAGCCAGCTCGTGGTCGAGCCCGGGGCCGCGGATTCTTAGAAACGCTTGCGGATCGGCTTAGCGGCCCCCCAGGAGGGTGTCGCACCGTGTACGCCATGACACCCCGGAACCTTCTCGCCGGTGGCGTCGCGGCGGTGCTCGCCATGGGCACCGGCGGCGTCATCGCGCATGAGCTGATCGACAACTCGCCGTCCGGCGCGACGGCGAGCTCCAAGCCCACCGCGACCCGCGTCGTCTCCAACGACGCCTCGACCGCCAAGAGCGTCTACAACGGCGCGATCGACGCGGTCGCCTACGTCGCCGCCGCCACGCCCGAGGGCACGGCGACCGGCTCGGGCTTCGTCGTCTCGAGCGACGGCCTCATCGTGACCAACGATCACGTCGTCGACGGCGCCTCGCAGGTGCAGGTCAAGATCGGCACCTCGAACAAGGCCCAGGACGCGAAGGTCGTCGGCGTCGACGCCTCGCGCGACCTCGCGCTCCTCAAGGTCGACGCGAGCAACCTCAAGGCGCTCTCGCTCGGCGACTCCTCGACCGTCAGCGTCGGCGACGCGACGTACGCGATCGGCAACCCCTACGGCCTCGACCACACGCTCACGACGGGCATCGTCTCGGCGCTGCACCGCGACCTGCAGGCGCCCAACGGGGCCACGATCAGCGGCGCGATCCAGACCGACGCGGCGCTGAACCCCGGCAACTCGGGCGGCCCGCTGCTCGACGGGTCGGGCGAGGTCATCGGCGTCAACGCGCAGATCGCGACCGGCGGCAACAGCGGCGGCGGCCAGGGCGGCAACGTCGGCATCGGCTTCGCGATCCCCTCCAGCACCGTGAAGGCGTTCCTCGCCGAGGCGAAGGCCGGCAAGCTCGCGCCCGACACGAGCGCGCAGCAGCAGTCCCAGACGACGCCGTGGGGCGACGACGGCCAGCAGCAGCAGGGCGACCCCTACGGGGGCGCCGTCCCGTACGGCTTCGGCCTCGGCCTCGGCTAGCCCCCGAAGCTCGGCGGCCGGCGCCGTGAGCGCCGCGCCGCCGGGCGGTAAGGTCGGCGCCATGGCGGAGGAGCCCGACCTCATCGGCGTCGACGAGCCGGCCTACCGGCTCGAGCTGACGGCGGCGCAGCTGAAGGTCACCCACACCGCGCTGAAGACCCTCGCCGACGATCTCGGCCACGAGGAGCGCGACGTGCAGGCCGTCGTGCTCGAGGTGCTCGCCAAGCTCCCCGACGAGCACGACGTGCGCGCCATCGACCTGCGCCGCGAGCTCGAGCGCCGCCGCGACATCGGCGCCGCCTGACCGCTCCCTGCGCCGCTTGGCGCACGTCCCGCTGGCGCTCACGTTCACGCGAGCCCGACCGTCGACCGCCGGGAGGTGGAGGCGATCGTGTCCGCGCTGCGCCGCCACGGCCGGCTCGGCCCGCGCGAGCTGAGCCGCCAGGTGCAGGCGCGGCTGTGAGGTCCCGGGCGCCTCCGGGCCGCGCTCGCCCGGGCGCAGCGCGAGGGGCTCGTGCGGCGTAGCGGGCAGCGGACGCACGTCGCGACCTGAGCCGCCCGCCGCCGGAACCTGAAGACTTGAACGGTCTTGCGGGTATCATTCCGTCGTGGCCCATGGACGCCTGCGCAGCGCGGACCAGCTCGACGCGGCCTTCGCCGGTACCGTCGCCGACACGATGCAGGCGCTGGCCACGGCCAGTCGCGTGCGAATTCTCGGGCGCCTGCAGCGCGGCCCGTCGAGCGTCAGCGAGCTCGCCGACTCCGTCGGCATGGAGCCCTCGGCGGTCTCGCATCAGCTGCGGCTGCTGCGCCACCTCGGCTTCGTCGTCGGCCGGCGCGAGGGTCGCCGCGTCGTCTACGACCTGCACGACGACCACGTCGCCCACCTGCTCGAGGAGGCGATCGCCCACGTCGAGCACGTCCAGCTCGGCCTCAGGGGGCGAACGCCGCGCCGCGAGCGCACCGCGGCAACGGTGTGACGTCCGCGCACGCCCACGGCCTCGTCGACGCGCCCGTCGGGCGGTCGCGAGCGGGGCTTGGAGTCGTCGGCGTCTCGCTCGGGATCCTCGCCGTCACGGCGGCGGTCCAGGCTGGCATCTACGTGGCGAGCGGCAGCATCGCCCTGCTCGCCGATCTCATCCACAACGCGGGCGACGCGCTCACGGCCGTTCCGCTCGCCGCAGCGTTCTTGCTGCGCTCCCGGCGAGCCGAGCGCGGCGCAGGGCTGCTCGTGGTCGTCGCCATCCTCGCCAGCGCGATCACGGCCGGGGCGCTCGCCGTCGAGCGCATGATGCACCCGACGCCTCCGGAGCACCTGCTCGCGCTCGCGCTGGCGGGCGCGGCCGGCGTCGTCGGCAACGCGCTCGCCGCCCGCGTTCGCCTCGCTGGCGGGCGGCGCCTCGACAGCCCGGCCCTCGTCGCCGACGGCCAGCACGCGCGCTCGGACGCGCTCGTCTCCCTGGGCGTGATCCTCACGGCGATCGTCGTCGCGCTCGGCGCGCCGATCGCCGACCCGGTCATCGGCCTGGTCATCACCGCGCTCATCCTCCACATCACGTGGGACAGCTGGCAGACCGTCACCGGGCGCGCCCCCCACCACGTCGGGCACGGCGCGGGGCACGCGGCGGCCGTCGGCCGGTGGGGCGCTGGAAGCGGGTCGAGTGGTCCCTGAGGCGTCATATAGGCGCCCTCGGGACCACTCGACCTCAGACGGCGCCGCGGAGCGCGCCGCGCCCCGGGGACTCCAGCGGCTGACGGTGCACACGTCAACCGCGCGGAACGCTGCGCCACTGCTCCGAGCAGGCGCAGACGCTCCACCAGGGACGGCTTCGGAGCAAAGTCGAGCGGTGTCGCCAACATCGTCCCGAGATCTCGCCCCATACGCCGAGCGCGGGACCGAGATCGGCTCGCTGGCGCCCGGATCGACCCGCAGGCCCCAGCCCTACGGGGTCGTCGGGGGCGGCTCGCCGGCGACGCCGTTGTCGCGTAGGACGGCGGCGAGCTCGCCGATGAGGCGCTCCTCGCCCGGCATGTCGATCGGGTCTGGGTCGACGGTCTCGTGGAACCTGGGGAAATCGCGCTGCCCCCAACCCCGGACCTCGCTCTCGAGACGGTGAAAGCGCCCCTCGGTGGTCACTACCAAGCCGGGTTCGTAGCGCGAGGGGTCTTCGGCGTGCTCTCGGTGGACTGCACGCAGCACCCACCCGTGTGCCTGGCGCGTTCGCCGGAAGCCCGACGCCCCGGACATCGGCGTCTTGGTGACGCCCGGGTCGCCGGCCGCATGCATCGCGGCAAGAAACGCGGCGGTCGCCTCGGCGCAGCGGTCGGCCACCGGGCGAGGATCCGCGTTGCTAGCGGCGCTCGCCGACCGTGCGGTCTCCCACTCCGTTCGGGTCGGCAACCGCTCCACCGTTGCGAGATTGCGCCCGCACGCGGCGCAGAACATCCCAATCCCCGGCGGGTCCCCGCAAAACGGGCAGACGCGCACGTCGCTCTCCATGCCAGGATGGTGCCAGCCCCCGGGCCCGCGGGCACCGCTACGCGGTCGGGTCTGCCGGCACCGAGCCCCCGACCGAGGCTCGCTGCTGGTGTTCGACGAAGGAAGGGAGCGACGGCGGCAGCATCACGCCCCTGACCTCACGCGCGAGAGGCGAGCGGTCCGGCGAACTGCTCCGTTTCTCCGACGCGGCAGTGATGCGACGGGCCTTTCGAGCAAGCGATGCGCCTCCAGGATCGGCCTGCGCTGCTTGGGTCCATTACGCGTGGTCGCGCAGCCAGGCCAGCACGGTCGGCATGGCGCGCGCGTCGGTGGGCGGGGTGTCGAGCAACCCGTGGTCCGCGCGCGGGAACACCACGATCGTGAAGTCCGCGCCCTTCGACGTGCGCAGTCGTCGCAGCCTAGCTGCGCTGCGATTGGCCGGCTGCGAGCGGTCCTGCCCGCCGTAGAGCCAGACGCCGGGCACTGCCATCTGACGCAGCAGCGGCACGGGATCGAAGCCCGACGGCCGCAGCTTACGTTCAATCTCTGTCATCTTCGCCGGTGTGAGCGGCGGCGGATGCTCGGCTTCTTCGCCGGCGAGATCGCTCCACTGGTGTTCCTCGTTCGTCGTGACCGCCGGGGCGTCGACCAACGCCGTGAAGGCAACGTGATGCGGGTCTCGAGCGACCGCGAGCGGGACGACCCAGCCCGCTTGACTGGTGCCGAGAAAGCCAACTCGTCGCGGATCGATTCCCTGCGCGCGGCGTGCCGCTTCGAGTGCTCCGTCGGCGTCGGCCGCCAAGAGGTTGAAATGGTCGTCGTCGCCCAGACAGCACTCACCCTGCGACCTGCCGGCGCCGCGCTTGTCAAACGACAGAAACGCCATGCCGGCACGCACCGTCATCCGAACCCACGGGACCTCCCAGCTCCACCGCAACGCGGGGCCGCTTCCAGGCACGTAGACGACGGCGGGAACCCGACGTGCCCGGGTGGGCAGATACAGCGTGCCGGCCTGTACCGCACCGACGCACCGAAAGCGAACCCCAACCTCCGCGTGGTCGCCGAGAACGACCTTGCGCCCAAACGCGACGTCGGGTGCATTGCAGCGCGCCGACACGGGATCGTTGACCGAGCTGCTGCCACACCCACTCAGCGCAAGCACCACCGCAACCCCCAACGGCGCAAACGGCCAAGACTTTCGTCCCGGAAACACCCGCTACCTCGCGACCAGTATCGCCCCGGGTCACGACGAGGGGCAAGCGCTCAGACGAGACCGCCGCCCGACCCCATTCCATGGAAGAGCGTCAGCGACGTCGAGACCGCTGGCTTCCGCGCAAGGGTCCTGCTCGTCCGTGGCGGCGGACACGAGCCGCTCGTGGCATCACCCCCCCGGGGT
>DATNGY010000079.1:0-4677 GCA_035605735.1 Solirubrobacteraceae bacterium | reverse complement strand
AGGGTCATGTAGCGGCGCGCGCGCGCGACGTGGCGCTCTGCATAGAAGGCGGCGTCGTCGGGCTCACCGGCGACGATCGCCTCGTAGATCATGCGGTGCTCGGCGAGCTGGAGCTGCGTGCGGCCGGGGACCGCGATCGACTCGTCGCGCAGGCGGCGCCACAGCGGCTGGTCCATGAGCGCGGCGACGTGATCGGCCAGGGCCACGAGGACGGGGTTCGCGGTCATGACGGCGATCTGGCGATGGAAGCGGCGGTCGGCGTCGCTCCACGCCGTCCGCGCGCTCGGCGCGGCGGGGTCGGCGGCGTCCGTCATCGTCTCGAGCAGCGCCTCGACGGTCGCGTCGCGGGCCGCGCGCGCGGCCGCGATGCGGGCGACGCCCGGCTCGAGCAGCGCGCGGGCGTCCAGCAGCGCCGACGGGCTGGCGTCGTGCGCGACGGCGGAGGCGCCGTCGCCCGCGCGGACGCGCTCGACGGCGTCGGCAGCGACGAACGAGCCCGCTCCCGGTCGCGTCTCGACGATGCCCTGGAGTTGGAGCGCCGCGATCGCCTCGCGCACGGACGAGCGCCCGACCTCGAGGCGCGCGGCCAGTTCGCGCTCGGACGGCAGCCGCTCCCCGGCGCGCAGGAGGCCGACGCGGATCTCGTCGGCGATCCGCTCGACGATCCGCTCGTACACCTGCTGCGAGCGGATTGGCGCGAGATTGGTGTGCGTGTCGAACTGGTCGACCATCAGATTGGTTCGCTGACGATGCCTGATACGGTACCCGCGGTGTCAAGGTGGGCGACGTCCTCCTCGGCCTGAGCCTCGGGCTCGGGGCGGGCCTCGCCCCGGGGCCGCTGCTGGCGCTCGTCGTCTCCGCCACGCTCGACGGCGGCTTCGCGGCGGGCGCGCGGGTGGCCGTCGCGCCGCTGCTCGTCGACGCGCCGATCGTCGCGCTCTGCCTCCTCGTCCTCGACGCGCTGCCCGACGCCGCGCTCGGCTGGATCGCGGTGGCGGGCGGGCTCTACGTCGCCTGGCTCGGCTTCGAGGCCGCCGCCCGCCACGAGGGGGGACCGGCCGAGACCGCGGCGACCGGCGAGCTGCGCCGCGGGGCGCTCGTCAACGCGCTCAGCCCGCACCCCTGGCTCTTCTGGATCGGCGTCGGCGGTCCCGTCGTCCTCGACGCCGGCTCGGTGGCGGCCGCGGCCGGCTTCGTCGCCGCCTTCTACGCGCTGCTCGTGGGCACCAAGCTCGCGCTTGCCGGGATCGTCGCGGGCGGTCGGCGGCGGCTGCTCGGCACGGCCGGCCACCGTCGCGCGCTCACGGCCGCGGGCGCGCTGCTCGTCGTCGCCGGCGTCCTGCTCGTCGTCGAGGGAGTGCGGCGCCTGACGTGAGCGCGCCGGCGGCGGATGAGGACGGCGAGCGCCCCGTTGACGACGCAGTAGTACGCGGGGTAGAGCAGCAGCGAGACCTCGAGGCCGCCGACCGCGCCGGCCGCGAGCGCTCCGCCGAGGCTCGCGAACGCGAACGTGGCGAGCGTCTCGGAGTCGGGGTCGCGCCACGTCTTCGGGACCATCAGGCCGACGGCGGCGAGATCGGCGGCGACCACCGACGCTGTCCCGATCAGCGGGTCGTCGGCGAGCACCCACCCGGCCACGCCCAGGCCCGCGAAGGCCATCAGCGCGAGCTCGACGACGCTGACGCCGCCGGTCCCCAGGCGCAGGGCGAGGACGAAGACGAGCCCGTTCGTGAAGACCTGGGTTCCGCCCATGACGAGGCTCCAGGACGCGCCGTCCGCGCGCTGGCTCGAGCAGACGACGATCGCCAGCAGCGTCCAGATGAGCCACGTCCCGCGGTGTGGCCGCGTCGAGCGCCGGGCCATGTCGGCGACGTACGGCACGGTCGTCGCGACGCCGACGAGCCCCGCCAGCAGGCCCAGGACCGGGGCCGCGTCCTCCATGCTCCGAGGACGCCGCGCGGGTCGCTTCCTTCCCGTCAGGAGGTGGCGGCGCGGCCCGCGCGCCGGGCCGCGGCGACGATGGCGAGGCTCGCCGCGCCCGCGCCGGCGAAGGCCACGCGCGGATCGCCCGCCGCCAGCGGCAGCCAGACGGCGGGCGCGAGCGCGTTGCCCGCGAACTTGAACGCCCCGATGAGCGATACGGCGCCGCCGCGGTTCGCGGGCGCGGACTGCACGGTGAGGATGTTCAGGCCGGCCCACACGAGCGCCGAGCAGACGCCGGCGCCGAGCCACAGCGCGGCGAGCGCGGGCCACGAGCCGGCCAGGCCGAGCAGCGGCAGGAGCACGACGCACGGAAGCGCGCCGGCCACCGCGACAGCGACGGCGCCGTGGCGGTCGGCGGCGGCGCCCGCGGCGCGGCCGACGAGCACGCCGGCCAGGCCGAACCCGGCGAGCAGGAGCCCGCGCGCCGTGGGCCCGAGGCCGAGGTCGTCGCCGGCCCGCAGGGCGACGACGACGGCCAGGCCCGTGACCGCGAAGTAGGCGGCGAACGCTGCCGCGGCGGTCCAGCGGGCGCGCGGCGTCGCCGCGTCGCGCAGGCGCGCCGGGGCGTCGGCGCGGCGCCGCGGGGGCGGCAGCGGCACGAGCGCCAGCAGCACGGCGGCGGCCGCGCTCGCCAGGAAGGCGAGGCGGTAGTCGATCGCCCCCGCCAGGCCGCCGATGAGCGGCGCGGTGACGACGCCCGCGGTCTGGACCGCGGCGAACGTCCCCATCGCCCGCCCGAGCGAGGCCTCGGGCGTCGCCTCGGCCAGGGAGGCGAGCACGAGCGGCGTGGTGAACGCGTTCGCCGCGCCCTGCACGGCTCGGGCGACGAGGAACGGCCCGTAGCTCGCCGCGGCGGCCGCTCCCACCGACGCGAGCGCGTAGACGACGAACGCGAGCTTCACGGCGCGCACGCGCCCCACGCGCTCGCCGAGCGTGCCCGAGACGAGCTGCAGGAGCGCGAACGGGACGAGGTAGACGGTGAGGGCGAGGCTCGCTGCGCCGGTCGAGATATGGAGCGCTTCGCGGAGCTCGGGCACGAGCACGACAACGACCCCGCCACCGAACGGGCCGAGGAAGCCGCCCGCATAGAGGGCGGCGCGCGTGCCGGCCGACGCGCGCATCCGCTCCGACACGATGCCCTAGGTTGAGCACCATGGCGGATGAGGTCCGGGCCGCGGGCGGCGTCGTCGAGCGCGACGGACGCGTCGCGGTCGTCCACCGACCGAAGTACGACGACTGGTCGCTGCCGAAGGGCAAGCTCGAGGACGACGAGTCCTTCGAGGCCGCCGCGCTGCGCGAGGTGCGCGAGGAGACGGGCCTCGCCTGCACGCTCGGCGCCGAGCTCGGGTCCACGCGCTACCGCGACCCCAAGGGGCGTCCGAAGGTCGTGCGCTACTGGCACATGGCGCCGGAGGACGACGGCCCCTTCGAGCCCTCGCGCGAGGTCGACGCCCTGCGCTGGGTCACGCGCGCCGAGGCGCAGGACGTCCTGACCTACGCCCACGACCGCGAGCTCGTCCGCGACCTGCCGAGCCCATGACGTGGGAGTTCGCCCGCCACAACGTCGTGCTCCTGGGCACGCAGGCGCTGCTCGTCGCCCTCACCGGCGCCGGCGTCCCACGCGGCCTGCGGCGCTTCGCGACCGCGCGCTGGGTGCTCGTGCTCCCGCTCTCGGTCGCGGTCGTCGTCGCCGCGATCGCGATCCTGCCCGACGTCGCCGACGGCCTCACCTGGCTGGCCTTCGTCCTCGTTCCTCCCGGCGCAGCGCTCGCGCTGGGGTGGGCGATGCGCGGCGCCCGCCCGCCGCTCGCGCTGCTCGTCGCGCCGCTCCTGGCGCTTGCCTGGGCCGACCAGCGCACGCTGGTCGGAGACGCGGCGGCGCTCGCGCTCACCGCGCTGAGCTGCATCACCCTCGGCCGCCTGCTGGCGGGCGTCGCCCCGCTGTGGTGGCTCAAGGTCGGCATCGTGGCCATGGCCACGATCGACGCGATCCTCGTCTTCTCCAACGGCCTCGAGCAGCCCAACGCCGTCCTCAACGCGGCCGTCCCCGCGCCGGGCCTGCCCCAGCTGCAGTTCGAGCACTTCGGCCCGGCGAACCTCGGCTACGGCGACCTCTTCGTGGCCGGGGTGCTGGGCGGCGTGCTCGCGGTCGAGGGCGCGCGCCAGTGGGCCGTCGCGGCGCTGACCTTCACGCTGGCCGAGGCCTTCACGCTGCTCTTCTACGTCACGGACACCCTGCCGATGACCGTCCCCGTGGCGGTCGCCCTCGTGCTCGTCGAGGTCGCGCGGCGCGTGCCGGCCGGCCGCGCGCGGGCGCGACCACGAGCCGCAGCCTGAACGTGACCGAGCCCGATCTGTCGGCGGAGGCGCGCGCGGCGGCGCGCAGGGCGGCCGTGCCCGCGATCGCCTATCCGCCCGAGCTGCCGGTCAGCGCGCGCCGGGACGACCTGCTCGCGGCGATCCGCGACCACCAGGTCGTCGTCGTGGCCGGCGAGACGGGTTCCGGCAAGACGACGCAGCTGCCGAAGCTGTGCCTCGAGCTCGGCCGCGGCGTCCGCGGCGCGATCGGGCACACGCAGCCGCGGCGGATCGCCGCCCGGTCGGTGTCCGAGCGCATCTCCGAGGAGCTCCGCACCGAGCCGGGCAGCACCGTGGGCTACAAGGTGCGGTTCACCGACCGGTCGCGGGAGGACA
>DATNGY010000078.1:0-2989 GCA_035605735.1 Solirubrobacteraceae bacterium | reverse complement strand
CGCCGAGCCCGCCGAGCTCGCGCAGGCCGCGAGCGGCGTCCTCGTCACGCGCGAAGGGCACTGCTTCGACGCCGCGCGCGGCGAGCTCTGGTTCGCGGGCGAGACCGCCGAGGCGGTGCTGCTGCAGCTCGACGCCAGGCGCCGCGCGCTGGCGCAGGAGGCGGACGAGCTGGAGCGGCGCGCCGAGGAGCTGCCGGCCGAGGCGCCGCCGCTGCCGACCGGCCCGCTGGTCGCCCTCGGCGAGCGCCTCGTCTCCGTCTTGCAGGAGGCGGCGACCGCGGCCGACCGCTTCGAGGCGCCGCTCCGGGCTCGCGTCGATGCCGGCGCCACGCGCGCTGGCGAGCTGGCCGCGGAGCTGCGCAGGCTCGGGGGCGACGAGGCGGAAATCAGGCGCGTGGCCGCCGAAGCCGGCGAGCGGGCCGGCGGGATCGACGTCGAGCGCGCGCGCCTTGAGGCCGAGGCGAGCGAGGCCAGGCGGCGCCTCGAGGAAGCCGGAGCCGAGCCCGCCGAAGGGGACGACCGCGACGAGCTAGCCGAGCGGATCGAGCGGCTCGAGCGACGCCGCGAGACGCTCGGGCAGGTCAACCCGCTCGCCAAGGAGGAGTACGAGCGCGAGAAGGAGCGGCTGACCGAGCTGGCCGAACAGCGAGCCGACCTCGAGGCGAGCCTGAAGGAGCTCGAGCAGCTGCGCGCCGAGCTGGCCGAGACGGTCGAGCGCCGCTTCGACGAGACCTACGCCGCCGTCAGCTCGCACTTCGCCGAGGTCGCCTCGACGCTCTTCCCGGGCGGCGAGGGGCGGCTGCGGCTGGCGGAAGCCGAGCAGGAAGGTGACGAGCCCGGCGTCGAGGTCGAGCTCCGGCCACGGGGCAAGCGCGTGACGAGGCTCTCGCTGCTCTCGGGCGGCGAGAAGGCGCTCGGCGCGATCTCGTTCCTGTTCGCGCTCTTCCTGGCGCGCCCGTGCCCGTTCTACCTGCTCGACGAAGTCGAGGCCGCGCTCGACGACGCCAACATCGGCCGCTTCGTCGAGCTGCTGCGCCGCTACTCGGAGAGCGCGCAGTTCATCGTCGTCACGCACCAGAAGAAGACGATGGAGGCCGCCGACGTGCTCTACGGCGTGACGATGGGCGGCGACGGCGTCTCGCAGATCGTTTCCCGGCGCCTACCGCGCGACGAGCCCGCCGCCGCAGTCGCGTAGTGCTCTACAACGCGGATGCGTTCGAGCCGCTCACGGACGTGCCGTGGGCGGAGGACCGCGCCCGAGACGAGATCGCGGCGATCGTCGCCGACGTCGACGGGCACTTCGACCCGGACGAGCTCTGGCCGGCGAACGAGTGGGACGCGTGGAACTCGACGCCGCCGCTGAAGGATCTCTACTGCGGGGCCGGCGGCGTGCTGCTGGCGCTCGACATCCTGCGCAGGCGCGGGCTGGCGGAGACGACGGTCGACCTCACGGCGACCGTGCATCGGGTCCTCGAGCGCTGGCGCGTCGAGCCGGACCTCTCGGGCGGGGAGATCGAGCTGCCGACCCCGAGCGCGTCGTCGCTGCTCGGCGGCGAGACGGGGCTGCTGCTCGTCGCGTGGCGCCTCGACCCGACCGAGGAGCTCGCGGCGACGCTGCTCGAGCGCATCCGCGAGAACGTCGACAACGAGGCCGAGGAGCTGATGTGGGGCGCCCCCGGCACGATGCTCGCCGCGCGGCTCATGGATGGCTGGACAGGGGAGGAGCGCTGGGAGGAGGCCTGGCACGAGAGCGCCGTCGCCCTGCTCGACCGCCGCGACGCGGACGGAATCTGGAAGCAGCGCCTGCACGGCAAGGAGTACCGGATGCTCGGCCCGGTGCATGGACTCGTCGGCATCGTGCACGCGCTCCTGCAGGCCGAGGACCTCCGTGAGCGGCTCGAGCGCGAAACGGCGGCGATCCTGGTCCAGGAGGCGATCGTCGAGGACGGCCTCGCCACGTGGCCCGCGGTGGCGGGCGGCAGCCTCGTCCCCAAGGACGGCCTGATCCGGCTGCAGTGGTGCCACGGCGCGCCCGGGATCGTCGCGACCGCCGCGCCGTACCTCGACGAGGAGCTCCTCCTCGCCGGCGCGGAGCTCACCTGGCGCGCGGGCGCGCACGGGGAGGAGAAGGGCGTCGGCATCTGCCACGGCACCGCGGGAAACGGCTTCGCGCTGCTGAAGACCTTCGAGCGGACCGGCGACGAGCGCTGGCTCGAGCGGGCCCGCCGCTTTGCCGTCCACGCGCTCGGCCAGGTCGAGCGGACGCGCGCCGACGTCGGCCACGGCCGCTACTCGCTCTTCAGTGGTGACCTCGGCGTCGCTCTCTTCGCGTCCGCGTGTCTCGAGGGCGAGGCCCGCTTCCCGGTGTTGGACGGCTGGGCCTAGTCCCGTGCCGGACCAGACGCCGCGCCTGTCGGTGCCGCCCGAGGGGATCCGGGCCGGTGACCTGATTCTCCGCCTTCCCGTGCTCGACGACGTCGATGCGCTACTGCCGGCATTCGGGGATCCCGAGTTGCGCGAAGCCGGCAATCTGCCCGCCTTCGGGCGCACCGAGCTCGCCGCCTCTCTAGGCGAGCTGCCGGCGCTCGCCGAGAGCGGGCGGCTGTTGCCGCTCGCCGCAGTCGAGGCGGCGAGCGGGAACGTGATCGGCGCGGGGATCCTGCACCACCTCGACGCGGAGCGGAAGATCGTCGAGATCGGGTACTTCGTGTTCCCGGCCGCACGCGGGCGCGGCGCGGCAACCACGATCGCACGCACGCTCGCCGAGTACGCGTTCTCGCTCGGCATTGAGCGCGTCGCCGCCTACGTGAACGTCGGCAACCGCGCCTCCGAGCGCGTGCTCGAGCGCGCGGGCTTCACCCGCGAGGGAGTCATCCGGTCGATGCCGAAGCCGGACGGGCGGCGCGTGGACAAGACGCTCTTCTCGCTCCTCCCGGGCGAATAGCTGCCGCTATCGTCCGCGCGTGCCGCGGAGCTGGTCGGAGCTGCT
>DATNGY010000077.1:0-4476 GCA_035605735.1 Solirubrobacteraceae bacterium | reverse complement strand
CCGTCGAGCACCGAGCGCCAGCGCCCTGGCACGGTCAGCTCGGCGCGGTCGAACCCGCGCACGGGCACGACCGCGAGGACGTCCGCGCCGCGCACGTAGGCGCACACGCCCGGGCCGGCCGGCACCGGCTCGTAGGCCCCGTCGAAGGCCTCGGGCCGGCGCGCGCGGAGGGCCAGCGCGCGGCGGATGAGGTCGAGCTTGCGCTCGCCGTAGTCGCCCGGCGGCTCGCCCGCGCGCAGCCGCCCGAGCGCGGCGCGGCGCAGCGCCCAGTCGACCGGCCGGCGGTTGTCGGGATCGACGAGGCTCAGCGCCTCGAGCTCGTCGCCCTGGTAGACGTCGGGCACGCCCGGCGACGTGAGCTTGAGCAGGAGCTGTCCGATCGCGGCGCGGCGGCCCTCGGCGGCCACGCGCGCGCAGAACGGCTCGAAGTCCGCGAGGAACGGCGGGTGCGCGATCAGCGCGCGGACATGGCCGGTGACGCGCGCCTCGTAGTCCTCGTCGGGCTCGACCCAGCTCGTGCGCAGCTTCGCCTCGCGCAGCGCCTTCACGAGGTAGCCCGCGAGGCGCTCGGCGTCGATCGGCCACGCGCCGACGAGCGTCTGGAAGAGCAGGTATTCCGCGTGGGCGTCGGGGCGCCGACCGGCGGAGCCGGTTGGTCCGTGATCCAGCGCGGCCGCGAGCGCGCGCCAGCGCCCGACCGCGTCCCGCCAGGCGCCCGCCATCCCCGCCAGCGCGCCGATCCGCGCGCGGACGTCGCCCGAGCGCTTCGTGTCGTGCGTCTGCGTGACGAGCAGCCCGCGCGGGAAGCGCGCGGCGCGCTCGGCGTTGCGCGCGTGGAAGGCCTCGACGCTGAGCCCGAAGCGGGCGGGGTCGCCGCCGACCTCGTTGAGCGCGAGCAGCCGCAGGTCGCGGTAGAACGCCGTGTCCTCCACGCCCTTGGCCGCGACCGGCGGCGAGGTCTGCTGGAAGCGCACGACGAGCTCGTCGTGGCCGCGCTCGCGCAGGAGCAGCGCGTCGGCCAGACGCGGCTCCATCTCGGCGGCGGCGATCGCCGCCTCGTCGGCGGGCTCCAAGCGCCCCGACACCGGCTCCACATAGGTGCGGTAGACCGGCAGCGCGGCGAGCGCGTCGGCGATTGCGGGGACGTCTAAGAGCGTGCGTAGCCGCGCGACCTCGCGCGCGAACGTCGTCGTCGCCTGCTCGACCTGGGCCTCGAGCGCGATCTGCGCGAACGGCCGAACCTCCCCCGTCAACTGCGCGAAGAGCTCGGCGAGCGGCGCCTCGCCTGCGGGATCGACGAACAGCGCGGTCGCGTCGTTGAGGAACTCGTAGCCGACCGTGCCCTCGACCGGCCAATCGCGCAGGCGCTCGTCGACCGCGAGGATCTTCTCGACCCAGACACGCTCGGCCCCGGCCTCGCGCAGGCGCCGCAGGTAGCCCGCGGGATCGGCGAGCCCGTCGGGGTGGTCGATGCGCAGCCCGTCGACGACGCCGTCGCGCACGAGCTCGAGGACCTTGGCGTGGAGAAGCTCGAAGACCTCAGGGTCCTCGACGCGCACGGCGGCGAGGTCGTCGATGTCGAAGAAGCGCCGGTACCAGCCGTCGCGGGGGTCGAAGTCGAAGACCCGCGCGCGCTCGTCGAGATCGGTCCACCAGCGGTTCTCGTCCGAGACGCCCATGTGGTTGGGGACGATGTCGAGGACGATCTCGAGGCCCGCGCGTCGCAGCGCCCGCAGCCCGGTCTCGCCGCCGAGGACGTCCGAGACCCGGGTCGGGTCGACGACGTCGTAGCCGTGGGTCGAGCCGGCGCGGGCTTGCAGCGCCGGCGAGAGGTAGAGGTGCGAGACCCCGAGCTCGCGCAGATAGGGCACGAGCTCGGCCACGGCGGCGAAGTCCTGCTCGGGCGTGAGCTGCAGGCGGTAGGTCGCCCTCATCGCGGGCGGCGCAGGAGCACGAGCGACCGCGCGCGCACGACGACCTGCTCCCGCGAGGCCAGGCGCCGCGAGCCGGGCGCGAGGTTCGGCTCGGCGGTGCACAGCACGTGCTCCCAGACGCCGCCGAAGCGCCGGGCGGGGAGCGTGAACCTGACGTCGTCGAAGTGCGCGCTGAACAGGAGCAGGAACGAGTCGTCGACGATCCGCTCGCCCTCGGGCGTGACGTCGACGATCTCCTGGCCGTTGAGGAAGACCCCGAGCGTGTGGTTGACGTCGGTCTGCCAGTCGCGCTGCGTCATGCGCCGCCCGTCGGGGCGAAACCACCAGACGTCGGGGAGCCCGGAGCCCTCCTGCTCGCGACCGGCGAGGAAGCGCCCGCGCCGGAAGACCTGGTGGCGCGCGCGCAGCGCGAGGAGCCGGCGCACGAAGTCGAGCTGCTCCCGCTGGCCCTCGGCGAGGTCCCAGTCGAACCACGAGATCTCGTTGTCCTGGCACCAGGCGTTGTTGTTGCCCCGCTGCGTGCGGCCGTGCTCGTCGCCGCCGAGGAGCATCGGCACGCCCTGGGAGAGCAGCAGCGTGGCGAGGAGGTTGCGCTGCTGGCGCTCGCGCAGCGCGGCGACTTCCGGGTCGTCGGTGGGACCCTCGACGCCGCAGTTCCAGGAGCGGTTGTCGTCGGTGCCGTCGCGGTTGCCCTCCCCGTTGGCCTCGTTGTGCTTGGCGTTGTAGGAGACCAGGTCGCGCAGCGTGAAGCCGTCGTGGGCGGTCACGAAGTTGATCGACGCGAACGGCTGGCGCCCGTCGGACTCGTAGAGGTCGCTGGACCCGGTGAAGCGCGATGCGAACTCGCCCACGCTCGAGCGCCCGCGCCAGAAGTCGCGCACGACGTCGCGGTAGATCCCGTTCCACTCGCTCCACAGGACGGGGAAGTTGCCGACCTGATAGCCGCCGGGGCCGACGTCCCAGGGCTCGGCGATGAGCTTGACCTGCGAGAGGACCGGGTCCTGGTGGATGACGTCGAAGAACGCGCTCAGGCGGTCGACGTCGTAGAACTCGCGCGCGAGCGCGCTCGCGAGGTCGAAGCGGAAGCCGTCGACGTGGCACTGGGCCACCCAGTAGCGCAGCGAGTCCATGATCAGCCGCAGGACGCTCGGGTGGACGGGGTTGAGCGTGTTCCCCGTGCCCGTGTAGTCCATGTAGTGGCGCTGGTCGTCGGGGACGAGCCGGTAGTAGCTCGCGTTGTCGACGCCCTTGAACGAGAGCATCGGCCCGAGGTGGTTGCCCTCCGCCGTGTGGTTGTAGACGACGTCGAGGATGACCTCGATCCCGGCGCGGTGCAGCGCCTTGACCATGCCCTTGAACTCGCGCACCTGCTCGCCGCGGCGGCCCGTGGCCGCGTACAGCGCGTGCGGCGCGAAGTACCCGATCGAGCTGTAGCCCCAGTAGTTGGTCAGCCCGCGGTCGCGCAGGAACGCCTCGTCGGCGATGTGATGGATCGGGAGGAGCTCGACGGCGGTGACGCCGAGGCTGGTGAGGTACTCGAGGGCGGGCTCGGAGGCGAGGCCGGCGTAGGTCCCCTGCAGGTCCTGGCGCACGCCCGGGTGGCGGCGCGTGAAGCCCTTGGCGTGGACCTCGTAGATCACGGTCTCGTTCCACGGCCGGCCGAGCCGGCGGTCGCCCTCCCAGTCGAAGTGCTCGTCGACGACGACCGACTTGGGGATCGCGCGAACGTCGTCCTCGTCGTCGGGCTCGAGGTCGGCGTCGTCGGTGTCGTCGGGCGTGTAGGGCAGCGTGTTGGCGAGCTCCCAGCGGATCGGACCCTCGACGGCCTTCGCGTAGGGGTCGATCAGGAGCTTCGACGGGTTGAAGCGGTGGCCGGCGTGGGGCGCGTAGGCGCCGTGGACGCGGAAGCCGTAGCGCTGCCCCGGCCCCACCCCGGGCAGGTAGACGTGCCAGTTGAAGGCCGTGTGCCAGTCGATCGCGATGCGCTCCTCGCCGTCGGCGTCGACGCCCTCGCCGTCGCGGTCGAAGAGGCACAGCTCGAGGCGCTCGGCGTGCTCGGAGAAGAGCGAGAAGTTCGTCCCCTGCCCGTCCCACGTCGCGCCGAGCGGATAGGGCCGCCCCGGCCAGACCGCGCGGCTCACGATCCGATCAGCGCCCCGGCCCGCGGGGGCAGCCGCACGCGGCCGCCGGCGAGCTGCGCCCGGTGGGTGGCGATCACGACCTCGGCGCCGCCGGGCGCCGGCACGTCGCGCGGGCGTGCCGCGAAGTTCGCGCACAGGCGGTAGCGCCCGCGGTCGACGGCCAGCCAGCGCGCGTCCTCGTCGAAAACGACGGCGTCGGCGTCGCCCCGCGGCAGCGCGCGGCGCACGCGGAGCAGCTCGGCGTAGAGGCGCGCCAGGCGGGCGTCGCGGCGCCGCGCGAGCTTCGAGCGCGCGAACGTCGCCGGGTCCTGCGGGTCGGGCACCTCCGCGCCCGCGAAGGCCGCGAACGACGCGAACTCACGCCGGCGCCCGGCGCGGGTGGCCTGCGCGATCCGGCGGTC
>DATNGY010000076.1:0-3815 GCA_035605735.1 Solirubrobacteraceae bacterium | reverse complement strand
TGGCCGACGAGCCGGCCGATCTGCTCGTTCTGCCGCGCATCGAGCCGGTCGTCACGCCGCCCGGCGAGGGCGAGGGCAGCGGCCTCGTCGCCCGCCGCGGGCGCCCGTCGATCGCTGCCGAGGTCGACCTCGACGGGCTGCGCCCGCTGCGCGAGGGCGCCTCGGCCTCGCGCATCTACTGGCCGGCGCTCGCCCGGGGCGGCGAGCTGCTCGAGCGCCGGCTGCGCGCCGAGGGCGACACGCGCCCGCTCGTCGTCCTCGACCCGCGCGCCCCCGCCGCCGACGACGACCTCGATGCCGCGGTCCGGGCGGCGGGCTCGCTCTGCGTCCACCTCGCGCGCGCCGGCGGCTGCGCGCTGCTGCTCCCCGGCGACCGGCGCCCGACCGCGCTCGAGCCGTCGCTCGCCGGCTGGTCGCACCTGCACGTGCGGCTCGCGCTCGTCGACGCGCGGGTGGGTCCGCACGTGGCCGGCCTCTCGGCGCGCCGCGGCCCCGTCTTCTACGTCGCTGCGCGGGCCACCGCGCGTCCGCCGCGGGCGCTCGCCCACGCGCCCGGCGGCGGGCGGATCTTCGTCGTGCCCGCGACGCTGCCCGGGCGCCGCGCGCTCGTCCGCGTGGCAGGGTGCATGGGCTACGAGGTCAGCCCGCAGCACGCCCGGATGGAGGTCGCCTGATGGCCGCGGCCGCCCCGGCCCTCGCGCGCCGGCCCGCGGCGTCGGCGACGGTCGCCGCGCCCGGCCTGCTGCGGCTCGCGGCCTTCACGCCGCTCGCCTTCTACGGCGCGGCGCACTGGGCCAACCTCGTGGAGCCCGCCGCCGGCGGGGCGATGGTGGGCATGGTCGCCGCGGCGTGCGCGGCCGGCGCGGCGATGCTCGCGCTCCCCGACCGGACGTCCCTCGCCGTGCGGGCGGCCGCCGTCGGCGCGCTGCTCGTCGCGCTGGTCGCGCTCGTCTTCCTGACCGCCGGCGTGCCGCTCGCCGACCTGCGCCCGCGCAACTGGGACCTGCTCGCCTCCGGGCTGTCGGAGGGCATCTCCTCGACCCCGGGCGTCACCGTCCCGTACCGGGGCGCGGACCCGTGGACGCGAACCGCGGTGCTCATCGGGGGCACCGCGCTCGTCGCCCTCGCCGCGTGCCTGGCCTTCTGGCCCCGATCGGGCCGCGCCGTCGGACTGCACAGGACGGCCGCGCTCGCGCTCACCGCGCTGTACGCGATCCCGGTCGTCCAGCGCGGGCCCGACCACCCGTATCTCGACGGGATCGCATTCAGCCTCCTGCTCGCCGGCTACCTGTGGTTCGAGAAGCTGAGCGCCGACCGCATGGCGCTCGCCGGCGTCTGCCTGCTCGTGGCGACGCTGCTCGGCGCGCTCATCGCGCCGCGGCTCGACGCCCACGCCCCGTGGCTCGACTACGAGTCGCTCGCCGAGAAGCTCGAGCCCACGAAGGCCGCCACGTTCAGCTGGGACCACGCCTACGGTCCCCTGCACTGGCCGCGCGACGGACGCGAGATCCTCCGCATCAAGGCGCGGACGCCCGCCTACTGGAAGGCCGACGACCTAGACGACTTCGACGGCACGCGGTGGCTGGACTCGGGCTCGGCCGATCCCGCCCGGGCCGACGAGGTGCCGCGCCCGCAGGCGTGGACGCAGACGATCACGGTCATCGACCGCGGCCTGAGCAGCCAGAGCTTCGTCGGCGCCGGCATCACGCTCTCGATCGATCGGGGCCCGCACCACGTCGAGACGGCGCCGGGCCACTACGAGGCCCTCGGCCGCGCGCTCGCTCCGGGCGCGAGCTGGCAGGCGCAGGTCTACGCGCCGCGACCGACCGACGATCAGCTGCGCCGCGCGCCGCCGCCGCGGCTCACCGGTCCAGCCACGCGCTACCTCGACGTGACGCTCCCGACCCGCCGCGAGTTCGAGGTCACCGCGCCCCCGCGCGGCGTCAAGGTTCCCGCTCCAAGAGTGGACGTGCGCCCCGCCCCGTTCGGCACCGACGCCCCCGATCAGGTCATCTGGCGCAACTCGGTCACGCTCGACCCCGCTGACGCCGCCGCGGCCCTCCGCGTCACGCCGTACCGGCCGACGGTCGAGCTCGCCGACCGGCTGCGTCGCGAGTCGAGCACGCCGTACGACTTCGTGCAGCGCGTCCGCGCGAGGGTGATGGAGAACGCGGTCTACGACGAGCACGTCCAGGCCGGGGGCCTGCCGCTCCAGCGCTTCCTGTTCGAGGACCGCCGCGGGTACTGCCAGCACTTCTCGGGGGCGATGGCGCTGCTCCTGCGCCTCGGCGGCATCCCGGCGCGGGTGGCGACCGGCTTCAGCCCCGGCAACTACGACTCGCGCCGCAAGGCGTACATCGTCCAGGACACCGACGCCCACTCATGGGTCGAGGCGTGGTTCGAGGGCATCGGCTGGGCGACGTTCGACCCGACGCCGGCGGCGTCGCCGGCGCGCGCCCAGCAGGACGACGCCGGGCCGCCCCGGCCGGGCGCGGGCGGGGGCCGGCCGGTGCCGGTGCCCGGCCAGATCGGCGACCGCCCGTTCGATCCGGGCGAGCCGGGGTCGGGGTTGGCGCCGGCCGGCGGCGGCGGCTTCGACTGGCGTCTCCCGATCGCCGCGGTGGTCGTCCTCGGGCTCGTCGCCTTCGCCACCGTGCGGCTCGTGCGCGCCGGACGGCTGCCCGGCGGCCCGCTCGCGCCCGAGCTCGCCGAGCTCCAGCGCGCGCTGCACCGCAGCGGCCGCACGCCCGCCCCGGGCACGACGCTCACGGCGCTCGAGCAGCGGCTGGGCGACCACCGCGGCCGCGACGGGCTCGGCGGCTACGTCGATTCCCTGCGACGCCAGCGCTTCGCCGGAACCGACGCGCGCGCCCCGACCGGCGCCGAGCGCCGCGCGCTGCGCCGCCGACTGGGCGACGGGCTCGGGCTGCGGGGCAGGGTCCGCGCGTGGTGGGCGCTGCCGCCCCGGGTCCACCTGCCTCGCCGCTAACCTCCCAGCGAGCGATGGACAGCGCCTACGAGCTCTTCCGCAACGGAACCCGACTGCTCGAGGACGGCGACTTCCACGCGGCCGCCGTGCCGCTGCGCCGCGCCCGCGACCTCGAGCCCGACAAGACCTCCGTGCGCGAGGCGCTCGGGCGCGCGCTGTTCGGCTCGCGCCGCTACCAGGAGGCCGCCGAGGAGTTCCGCGCCGTCGTCGAGCACGCGCCGACCAACGACTTCGCGCTCTTCTGCCTCGGGCGCTCGCTCCAGCTCATGGGTCGCCACGCCGAGGCGCGCGGCCCGCTCACGCTCGCGTCGGGCATGCGACCCGAGCGCGCCGACTACCGCGAGTACCTCGCGCGGGCACGGCGCCGCGCGGCGTAGCGCCCTCGGCACCGAGGGAGGACGGGTCGGCGGGTGAGTGGTCCCATGAGCGTCATGTCGACGCCTTAGGGACCGCTCGGCGTCGGGACCGGTCGCGCCTCCCCTCGATGCCCTTGCCGCCCCCCAGCTCTGTCGCGCGGTGCTACGCTGCAAAGCACAGCTTTCGTCGTGCCGGCGCGAGCCGGTGCCGTTCGAGAAAGCGGGCGCTCGCCCGCTTTTTTGTTGTCGGAGAGGAGAGGAGATGAGCAGCCTGCAGACCGAGATCGAGACGCGCCTCGCGGAGCGCGCGCCCGACGTCGAGGTTCTGCTCGCCGAGGTCGTCGGCGCAGACACGCTGCGGCTCTTCATCGACCATCCGGACGGCGTCAGCCTCGACCTCTGCGAGCAGGTGACCAATCTGCTCGGCGACGTCCGCGAGCGCTATGCGCTCGAGGTGTCCTCGCCGGGCC
>DATNGY010000075.1:0-13509 GCA_035605735.1 Solirubrobacteraceae bacterium | reverse complement strand
ACGTGGGTCCCCCGTTCCCCGGAACCACCCGGGGATTCGGCATGAAGGCGGGCAGGGTAGCGAGTTCGCCCGCGGGTCCGTCGCCGGTCACCCCCCGTCGCGAACGCTTCGCCGCCGCCCGAAGCGATCGCGCGTCACGATTCCGGGCATGACCGCCGCCGCGATCACTTCCTTGACCCGGACCCCCGGAGACGCCGACCTCTCCGCGCTCGGCGCGGCGCTCGCCGAGCCGCCGCGCGCGCGCATGCTCCTCGCGCTCCTCGACGGGCGGGCCCTCGCCGCCAGCTGATCGACGGGGAGCTCGTCGCCGGAGGCGACGGCCGCCATCGCCACGAGCGCGCCCGCGCCGACCGGCTCTCCGCGTCGGGCCGCGATCTTCACTACCGGCTCACGCCCGCCGGACGCGAGCGGCTGTCCGGGCTGGGCGTCGCGCTCCCCGCGCCCGACGCGGCCGGGGCGGTCGCCGTCCGCTACTGCGTGGACTGGACGGAGCAGGCACACCATCTCTCCGGCGCGGTCGGTCGCGCGCTCACGGCGCGGCTGCTCGAGCTCGGGTGGCTGACGCGTCTTCCGCGCACGCGCGCGGTGCGGCTCACGCCGGCCGGCGAGGCGGGCCTGGCCGAGGCGTTCGGCGTCAGGCTCTGACGGCCTTGACGGCGTCGCCGATGACGTTCTGCGTGCCCGCCTCCGCTGCGGAGCGCGCGGCCTCCTCGGCGCTCTGCGCGCGGCGGCGCGTCGCGGTCTGCATCCGGGCGATGACGAGCCGCTGCATCTGCGAGGTGCCCTCGAAGATCTGGTAGATCTTGGCGTCGCGGAACCACTTCTCGAGCGGGTGGTCGGCGAGCCCGGCCTCGGCGCCCACGAGGTCCATGAGCGCGGTCGTGGCCCACATCGCGACCTCGCCCGCCTTGAGCTTGCTCATCGATCCCTGGGCCGCCGTCATCGGCAGGCCGTTGCGCCCCATCCACGCCGCGCGGTAGACAAGCAGCCGCGCCGCGTCGATCTCGGTGGCGACGTCCGCGAGCACCTGCTGGACGCGCTGCTGCTCGAGCAGCGGCCCGCCGGCGTCGCGGCGGCCGTCGAGCCGGTCGAGCGTCCACTCGTAGGCGGCGCGCGCGATGCCGATCGCGCTCGCGCCGATGAACGGCCGCGTGACCTCGAAGGTCGCGAGCGCCCCCGAGCCGCGCGAGCGCTCGCCGTTGCGAGCCCGCTGCAGCTTGGCCTCGAGGCGCTCGAGGCCGCCGAGGAGGTGGTCCATCGGCACGCGGACGCCCTCGAGCACGAGCTCGGCGGTCTGCGAGGCGCGGATGCCGAGCTTGTCCTCCTTGCGCGACATCGCGAAGCCAGGCGTGCCGCGCTCGACGATGAACGACGCCTGACCGCGATGGCCAAGGGCCGCGTCGACGGTCGCCACGACGACGGTGACGTCGGCCAGGCCGCCGTTGGAGATGAAGACCTTCGTGCCGTCGAGCACCCACTCGTCGCCGTCGCGGCGCGCGGTCGTGCGCAGCGAGCTGACGTCCGAGCCCGCATCGGCCTCGGTCACCGCGTACGCGCCGAAGCGGACCTCGTCGCCCTCGCCGAAGCAGGCCGGGACCCAGCGCGCGATCTGCTCCGGCGTCCCGCCCGCTGCGATCCCCGCGGCAGCCAGCGACGAGGCCGAGATCGCGAGCGCGATGCCGGCGCAGCCCCAGTGCAGCTCCTCGGCGTAGATCGCGTTCATCAGGCCGCTCTCGTCGAGCGCGGTGCGCTGGATGAGCTCCATGCCCTGCAGCCCGCGGGCGCGGGCCTCGCGGATGAGCTCGAACGGGACCGACTGCTCGCGGTCGTGCACCGCCGCGGCCGGTCGCATCACGTCGCGCGCGAACGCGTGGCACCGAGCCTGGAACTCGACCTGCTCGTCGCTGAGGCGGAAGTCCATCAGTCGAGTATACGTCGGCGTTCAGAAGAGCGTGCCCCGCTACGGTTGCGCGTCCGATGCGCCGTTGGACCCTCCTCGCCGCGGTCGTGGCCGCCGCGCTCAGCGCCGCTGGCTGCGGCGGCGGCGGCGCGCGCGTCACCGTCGAGCGGACGGCGCCCCGGGTCATCCGCGTCGAGGGCACGCAGGAGCACGCCTCGGCCGATCTCGGGTTCCCGGCCCTGGCCACGAAGAACACGACCCGGATCGGCGGCGCCGACCCCGTGGCCAACGCCGCCGGCGTGGCGCGCGCCGTCTTCCCGGCCACCGATCGCGCGACGCGGCCGCGGGCCGTCGCCCTCCTCGACGCCCGCGACTGGCGCGGGGCCGTCGCCGGCGCGGTCCTCGCCGCCAGGCCCGTCCACGCGGCCGTCCTGCTCTCCGACGGCCGCGAGCTGCCGCCGGCGAGCGCCGAGGCGCTTACCGCCCTGGCCCCGCGGGGCGCGCGACGCGCCGGTGGCGCGCAGCTGATCCGCGTGGGCGACGTCGCGCGCCCCGCGGGCGTCCGCACGGCCGACGTCGCCGGCCGCGACCCGTTCGCGCTGGCCCGGGCGCTCGACGCGTTCTCGGCCGCGGCGCGAGGCAGCGCCAGCCGCCGGGTCCTCGTGACGTCGGCCGAGGACCCGGCCTTCGCCATGCCCGCCGCGGCCTGGGCCGCCAAGTCCGGGGACCCGGTGCTCTTCGTGACCCGCGCCGGCATCCCGGCCGAGACGAGGGCGGCGCTCGCCGCCCACGGCCGCCCTCGGATCTACGTCCTCGGGCCCAAGCGCGCAGTTGCGCCCAGGGTGGTCCGCGCCCTGCGCAAGCTCGGCACCGTCACGCGCATCGCCGGCCCCGATCCGGAGCGCAACGCGATTTCGTTCGCCCGCTATCTGGACAACGGCATGGGCTGGGGCCTCGTCGATCCCGGGCACGGCCTCGTCTTCGCGCGCGCCGACGCTCCGCTGGCCGCCGCGGCCGCGGCACCGCTCTCGGCCTCGGGCACGTACGGTCCGCTGCTCCTCGTCCCCGACGCCGATGCCCTCGGAGCCCCGCTGCGCGGCTTCCTCCTCGACATCCAGCCCGGCTTCCGCAGCGATCCCGTTCGCGGGGTCTACAATCACGGCTGGATCGTCGGTGACGACCGCGCGATCTCCGTCGCGACGCAGGGCCAGATCGACGCCCTGCTGGAGATCCGCGCGGTCGCCGAGAGCCGGCGCGCAGGCCCGTGAGCGAAGCCGAGAACCCCATCCGCCGCAGCACCGAGCACGAGGTCACCGTCGAGGACGTGCGCCAGCTCATGGGCGCGTCGACGCCGCACTTCGCGCTCCAGCTGCGCAACCGCATCGCCCGCCTCATCGCCGGCCTGCCCGACGGCCATCCCGCCCGCGTCGAGGGCGAGCGCGAGATCGCGCGCCTCACGCGCCTCGGCTACTCGGGCGAGGTGCGCGGCCTGCACCACGAGGACGGCATCCCGCCGCTCCCGTCGGTCGACGACGACGCTGCCTGACCGCCGGCGCCGGCCGGCGCATCGTCTAGCCTCGCCGTCGTGGCTCCGTCCCGCCCCCAGCCGCGCCCCGAGGGCATCGCCGGCTCGCCGCACGCGGGCCCGTTCCCGGTCGGCCTCTACGCCGCCAAGCTCCGCGAGGAGCTGCGCAAGCGCGCCCGCGTCCAGCTCTTCGGCGAGGCCTTCGGCTTCCGCGCCGGGCGCGCCAAGGTCTTCTTCGAGCTGCGCGACGCGGGCGGCGCGCTCCCGTGCTCGATGTGGCGCGACGCGTTCGAGGCGCTCAACCTGGGCGGCGATCTCGCCGACGGGACGCAGGTCGTCGCCGCCGGCGGTCCGGACTTCTACCCGGGCTCGCGCACGTCGTCGCCGGCGTTCTCGTTCGCCGTCGGCGAGCTGCGCGTGGCGGGCGAGGGCGACCTGCTCGCGCAGCTCGAGGCGCTGCGCCGCGGCCTGGCGGCCGAGGGCCTCTTCGCGCCCCAGGCGCGCCTGCCGCGCCCGGCGCTGCCGCGCTGCATCGGCGTCGTCTGCGCCGAGGGCAGCAAGGCGCGCGAGGACGTCCTCGCCGGGCTGCGCCGGCGCGGGTGGGCGGGCCGCGTCGTCTGGGCCTTCGCCCCCGTGCAGGACCGCCGCGCGGCGCCGGCCGTCACCCGGGCGCTGCAGGACCTGGCCGCCGCGCCCGAGGTCGAGGTCGTCGTCGTCGCGCGCGGCGGCGGCTCGCTCGCCGACCTCTTCTGCTTCTGCGACGAGACGCTGTGCCGGACGGTCGCGCTCCTGCGCGTGCCGGTCATCGCCTCCGTCGGACACCACACCGACCGCACGCTGCTCGACGACGTCGCGGCCGTGAGCTGCTCGACGCCCACCCACGCCGCCGAGGCGGCCGTGCCCCTGCACTGCGCGCAGGCCCGGGCCGCCGTCCACGACGCGGGCGCGCGCCTCGCCGGCCACGCGCGCCGGGCCGTCCTCGACCGCGCGCGCCACCTCGCGCACCTCTCGCGCGCTCCCGGCGCGCACGTCGCCCGCGAACGCCGGCGCCTGCACCAGGGGCTGCGCGAGGTGCGCGCGAGCGCGTCGCGCCGCGCGCGCGAGGAGCGCGTCGCCCTCGGCGAGCGCGCCGACGGGCTAGCGCGGCGGGCGGCCGCCGCCTCAGGGCCCGGCGCGGACGCGCATCGCTCGCGCCTGGAGGGGTTCGCCGCCGCGCTCGCCGCGCACGACCCCGAGCGCGTGCTCGCGCGCGGCTTCGCGGTCGTCGAGGAGCGCGCCGGCGGCGGCATCATCGCTGGGGCCGGCGAGGCGCGCGCGGCGCGGGCGCTGCGCGTGCGCTTCGCCGACGGCGCGGTCGACGCGACGGTGGACGGGCCCGGTGGCTGACGAGCTGACCTACGAGGCGGCGACCGCCCGCCTGGAGGCGATCATCAAGCGCCTGGACTCCGGCGAGGCGGGCGTGCGCGAGACGCTCGAGCTCGTGCGCGAGGGCCGCGCGCTCGTCGAGTTCTGCGCGGCCGAGCTCGACGCGGTCGGCCGCGGCCTGCAGGAGCTGCGACTCGAGGAGCTCGTCGCCCGCCTGGAGGCCTGATGGCGACCTGGGAGGCGGTGTCCCACCTGCCGCTCGCCGTGGAGGACTACGCGCTCCGCGGTCGCGCGCTCGACGTCACGCCCGAGTTCCGGCGCGAGACGACGGAGATCGTCCTCCGCGGCGGCGACGAGGAGGGGGTCGGCGAGGACGTCACCTACGCCGCCGCCGACCAGCGGGCGCTGCAGGCGGCAGGCGCCGTCCAGCCGCTCGCCGGCGCGTGGACGCTCGCGTCCTTCTGCGCCCACGTCGAGGGGCTCGACCTGTGGCCGCAGCCGCCGGCCAGCGAGGCGTTCCGGCGCTACCGGCTGTGGGCGTACGAGTCGGCCGCGCTCGACCTCGCGCTGCGCCAGGCCGGCGTGGCGCTCCACGAGGCGCTCGGGCTCCAGCCGCGTCCGGTCCGCTACGTCGTCTCGATGCGGCTCGGGGACCCGCCGACGCTCGAGCCCGTAAGGCGCATCCTCGCGCGCTACCCCGAGACGCGGTTCAAGCTCGACGCCCGCAGCGACTGGACGGAGGAGATCTTCGACGCGCTCGTGGCCACCGGGGCGGTCGAGTCGATCGACCTCAAGGGGCTCTACGAGGGCACGATCGTCGACCAGGGCGCCGATCCCGAGCTCTACCGGCGCGTGGCCGAGACCTTCCCGCAGGCCTGGATCGAGGACCCGAAGCTCACGCCCGAGACCGACGCGATCCTGCGCCCGCACCGCGACCGCATCACGTGGGACGCGAACATCCACGGAATCGCCGACGTCGAGGGACTGCCGTTCCCGCCGCGGATGGTCAACGTCAAGCCCTCGCGCGTCGGCCCGCTCCGCGAGCTGCTCGCCACCTACGACCACTGCGCCGCGCGCGGGATCGGGATGTACGGCGGCGGGCAGTTCGAGCTCGCCGCCGGCCGCGGCCAGATCCAGCTCCTCGCCGCGATCTTCCACCCCGACGCGCCCAACGACGTCGCGCCGGGCGGCTTCAACGAGGCCGACCCGCGGGCGGGGCTCCCCGAGAGCCCGCTCGACCCGGCGCCCGAGCGCGTCGGCTTCCGCCGGCGGGCGTGACGCGGCGTCAGCCCGCAGCGGCGAAGCCGTCGACGTCGATCTCGCAGCCCGCTCGGTCGGGGTCGTGGGGCACGAAGCGCGCGAGCTCGGCGGCGGGCGCGAGGCGGTCCAGGAGGCCGCGGGTGAGCCCGCGGTGCAGCGTGCAGACGACCTCCTGGTTCTCGCGCACGGAGTCGCGATACGGGCAGTTGTCCAGCCGGCAGCTCAGCCATCCGTCCGGGCGCAGGTCGATCTGGGGATGGAAGCCGAGCGCGGTCAGCACGTCGCCGATCGCTCGCTCTGCGGACGTCGCGCCCGTGGGGGCGAGCTCGCGTCCGACCTGACGGCCGGTCGCCTCGACCTCGCGCAGCCGGGCGGGGGTCGCGGGGATCGCGCGTGCGAGCCAGCGGGAGAGCACGCCGTAGGCCTGCGGCGGGTCGCCCGCGAACCGCGCGGTCGGCGAGATCGCCCACTCGTCGCGCGGCCGGCCGCGGGGCTGGGCGGCGCGACGACGGATCAACAGGCCGGCGTCGCGCATGCGGTGGAGGTGCATGCGCACGCCGTTGGGATGCAGCCCGAGCCGGGCGGCGAGCTCGTCGGTCGAGGCCGAACCACCGAGCTCGCCGACGAGCGCGAACAGGCGCCGCCGGGTCGTCTGGGCGAGCACGTCGTCCCCGTCCCGGTCCGGAAGGTCAACACCAGCCAGTTTTCAACACCCCGTTGGAAGAAAGCCCTCGACCCATGCTACGTTGCCCGCGCTCGTCGGGCGACACCGAGGTGCGATGAGGCCCCCAGCAACGCACACGGACCGTGGCTGAGCGATCGCGCGCGAACGCGGACTCGCGACTCGTCGTGCGGGCCCCCGCGCGCCGAGCGCCCGGCACACCGCCCACGACCCGCTGAGCCGTGACCGTCTGGCACCTCCAGCGGCCCGGCGCCCATGTCGTCGAGGCGCTCGTCTTCCTCGTCTCGCTGGCGATCGTGTGGCTCGGGCTCGCGCTCGCCCACGGGCCGCTGCCGTTCGGGTGACGCCGGGGGTGACGGGATGCCCCGGGGCCGATCTAATGGCGTCCATGAGCACCGTCACCGCCGTCACCGTGGGAGTCGGCGCGCCGAGCTTCGAGGACGTCGTCGCCGTCGCCCGCGACGGCGCCGCCGTCGAGCTCGCGGACGAGGCGCTCGACGAGATCGCCCGCAGCCGCGCGATCGTCGATGCGCTCGCGCACGACGTGCAGCCCCACTACGGCGTGTCGACGGGCTTCGGGGCGCTCGCGACCCGGCACATCCCGGCCGACCGGCGCGCCCAGCTCCAGCGCAGCCTGATCCGCAGCCACGCCGCCGGCTCGGGGCCGGAGGTCGAGCGCGAGGTCGTGCGGGCGATGATGCTGCTGCGGCTGTCGACGCTGGCCACCGGACACACCGGCGTGCGGCCCGTGACGGCCTCGACGTACGCGGCGATCCTCTCGGCGGGCATCACGCCGGTGGTCCGCGAGCACGGCTCGCTCGGCTGCTCGGGCGACCTCGCGCCGCTCGCGCACTGCGCCCTGGCGCTCATGGGCGAGGGCACCGTCCGCGATCCCCTCGGCGCGCTGCGCGACGCGACCGAGGCGCTGGCCGAGGCCGGCATCGCGCCGGTCGCGCTGGAGGAGAAGGAGGGGCTCGCCCTGATCAACGGCACCGACGGCATGCTCGGCATGCTCGTGCTGGCGATCGCCGACCTGCGCGGCCTGCTCGCCACGGCCGACGTCACGGCGGCGATGAGCGTCGAGGGCCTGCTCGGGACCGATCGCGTCTTCGCCGCCGACCTCCAGGAGCTGCGCCCGCAGCCGGGTCAGGCGACGGCGGCCGCGAACATGCGCGCCGTGCTGGCCGGCAGCCCGATCGTGGCGAGCCACCGCGGGCCGCAGGACCCGCGCGTGCAGGACGCCTACTCGCTGCGCTGCGCGCCGGCGGTCGCCGGCGCGGCGCGCGACACCGTCGAGCACGCCGCCGCGGTGGCGGCGCGGGAGCTCGCCGCGGCGATCGACAACCCCGTCATCACGCCCGCCGGTCGCGTCGAGTCCAACGGCAACTTCCACGGGGCGCCGCTGGCCTACGCGCTGGACTTCCTCGCGATCGTGGCGGCGGACGTCGCGAGCATGTCCGAGCGCCGCACGGACCGGTTCCTCGACGTCGCGCGCAGCCACGGCCTGCCCGCCTTCCTCGCCGGCGACCCGGGCGTCGACTCCGGGCACATGCTCGCCCAGTACACGCAGGCGGCGATCGTGTCGGAGCTCAAGCGGCTGGCCGTCCCGGCGAGCGTCGACTCGATCCCGAGCTCGGCGATGCAGGAGGACCACGTGTCGATGGGCTGGTCGGCGGGACGCAAGCTGCGCCGGGCGGTCGATGGCCTGACCCGGGTGCTGGCGGTCGAGCTGCTCACCGCCGCGCGGGGGATCGAGCTGCGCGCCCCGCTGGCGCCGGCGCCCGCCACCGCGGCGGTGATCGCCGCGCTGCGCGAGGCCGTGCCCGGCCCGGGGCCCGACCGGTTCCTGGCGCCGGAGCTCGACGCCGCCGTCGAGCTCGTCCGCAGCGGCCGCGCGCGGCGCGCCGCCGAGTCCGTGACCGGGCCGCTGGCCTGAGAGGAGGAGCGATGACGAGTTCAGTGCGTACGGTCCGGGCCGCCCGGGGGACGGAGCTGTCCTGCCGCGGCTGGCCCCAGGAGGCCGCCCTGCGCATGCTGCAGAACAACCTCGACCCCGAGAACGCCGAGCGCCCGGAGGAACTCGTCGTCTACGGCGGCACCGGCAAGGCCGCGCGCGACTGGCCGTCGTTCGACGCGATCGTGAGCGCGCTGCAGACGCTCGGCGGCGGCGAGACGCTGCTCGTGCAGTCCGGCAAGCCCGTCGGCGTGCTCACCACGCACGAGTGGGCGCCGCGCGTGCTGCTCGCCAACTCCAACCTCGTCGGCGACTGGGCCACGTGGGAGGAGTTCCGCCGCCTCGAGGCGCTGGGGCTGACGATGTACGGGCAGATGACCGCCGGCTCCTGGATCTACATCGGCAGCCAGGGGATCCTGCAGGGCACCTACGAGACGTTCGCCGCCGTCGCCGCCAAGCGCTTCGACGGCTCGCTCGCCGGCACGATCACGCTGACCGGCGGGCTGGGCGGCATGGGCGGGGCGCAGCCGCTCGCGATCACGATGGCGGGCGGGGTCGGCATCTGCGTCGAGGTCGACCCTTCGCGGATCGCCCGGCGGATCGCCCACGGCTACCTCGACGCCGAGGCGCGCGACGTCGACGACGCGCTGCGCCTCGCGGTCGAGGCCCGCGACGCCCGCCGGCCGCTGTCGGTCGGCCTGCTCGGCAACGCCGCCGACGTCGTGCCCCGAATGCTCGCCATGGGCGCGCCGATCGACGTCGTCACCGACCAGACGTCGGCCCACGACCCGCTCGCCTACCTGCCCGCGGGCGTCGCCTTCGAGGACTGGCGCGAGCTGGCACGGACCCAGCGGGAGGAGTTCGTGGCCCGCGCGCGCGAGTCGATGGCCCGCCACGTCGAGGCGATGGTCGGCTTCCAGGACTCAGGCGCGGAGGTCTTCGACTACGGCAACTCGATCCGCGCCGAGGCCAGGCTCGGCGGCTGCGAGCGCGCGTTCGAGTTCCCCGGCTTCGTCCCGGCGTACATCCGGCCGCTGTTCTGCGAGGGCAAGGGCCCGTTCCGCTGGGCGGCGCTCTCCGGCGACCCGCGCGACATCGCCGTCACCGACCGCGCGGTGCTCGACCTGTTCGGAGAGAACGAGTCGCTCGCGCGGTGGCTGCAGATGGCCGCCGAGAAGGTCCACTTCGAGGGCCTGCCGGCGCGGATCTGCTGGCTGGGGTACGGCGAGCGCCATCGCGCGGGGCTGCGCTTCAACGAGCTCGTGGCGAGCGGCGAGCTGCGCGCTCCGATCGTCATCGGGCGCGACCACCTGGACTCCGGGTCGGTCGCGTCGCCGTACCGCGAGACCGAGGCGATGCTCGACGGCTCGGACGCGATCGCCGACTGGCCGCTGCTCAACGCAATGGTCAACACCGCCTCCGGCGCGTCGTGGGTGTCGATCCACCACGGGGGCGGCGTCGGCATCGGCCGCTCGATCCACGCCGGCCAGGTCACCGTCGCCGACGGCACGGAGCTCGCGGCCGAGAAGCTCGAGCGCGTGCTCACCAACGATCCCGGCACCGGCATCCTCCGCCACGTCGACGCCGGCTACGACCGAGCCGTCGAGGTCGCGCAGGAGCGCGGCGTGCGGATCCCGATGCGGGAGACGGGGTGACGAGCTACCACGCCGACCACGCGTGGCTCGGGGGCGATGCGGTCAGCGCCCGCGTCCTGATCGACGTCGACGGCGAGCGCATCGCGACCGTGCGCTCGGACGTCGACCCCCCCGCGGCGGCGACGCGGCTCCCCGGCGTCACGCTGCCGGGGCTCGCCAACTCGCACTCGCACGCGTTCCACCGTGCGCTACGCGGGCGCACGCAGCGATCGCTCGGCACGTTCTGGAGCTGGCGCCGGGAGATGTACGCGGTCGCCGACCGGCTCACGCCGGACCGCTACCGCGCGCTCGCGCGGGCGACGTACGCGGAGATGGCGCTCGCCGGTGTCACGTGCGTCGGCGAGTTCCACTACGTCCACCACGACGCCGGTGGCGTGCGCTACGCCGAGGCAAACGCTTTCGGCGAGGCGCTGATCCTCGCCGCCGCCGACGCCGGCATCCGGATCACGCTGCTCGACGCCTGCTACCTGGCCGGCGGGTTCGGCCAGGAGCTCGAAGGCCTGCAGCTGCGCTTCGGCGACGGCGACGCGGCGGGCTGGGCCGAGCGCGCCTCGGGCCTGCGGGAAGCGGCGCACGCGCGCGTCGGCGCCGCCATCCACTCCGTCCGCGCGGTGCCCGCCGAGCAGCTCTCCACGGTCGCCGCCTGGGCGCGCGAGCGCGACGCTCCGCTGCACGTCCACGTGTCCGAGCAGCGCGCCGAGAACGAGGCGTGCCGCGCCGCCCACGGCCGCTCCCCCACCCGGCTGCTCGCCGACCACGAGGCGCTCGGCCCGCGCTCGTGCGCGGTGCACGCCACGCACGTCGACGACGCAGACATCGGGCTGCTCGGAGCGACGGGGACGACGATCTGCATGTGCCCGACGACCGAGCGCGACCTCGCCGACGGCATCGGCCCGGCCCGGGCGCTGGCGGAGGCCGGCTCGCAGCTGTCCGTCGGCAGCGACAGCCACGCCGTGATCGACCTCTTCGAGGAGGCCCGCGCCGTCGAGCTCGACGAGCGGCTGCGATCCGAGCGCCGCGGGCACTGGCGCGCCGCCGAGCTGCTCGACGCCGCGACGCGCTCCGGCCACGAGCGCCTGGGCTGGCCCGAGGCCGGGCGCCTCGCGGCGGGAGCGCTCGCCGACTTCGTGACGATCGCCCTGGACTCCGTCCGGCTCGCCGGCGCGCAGCCCGCGACGCTGCTCGAGTCGCTCGTCTTCGCCGGCGCCGCCGCGGACGTGCGCGACGTCGTCGTCGGCGGCCGCCACGTCGTCGCCGACGGCCGCCACGCGCTGGTCGGCGACGTCGCCGCCGAGCTGCGCGCGTCGATCGAGGCGGTGCTCGCGTGACCGACCTGCTGATCGACGACATCGGGACGCTCGTCACGAACGACCCCTCGCTCGGCGAGGGCCCGCTCGGGCTGGTCCGCGACGGCGCGCTGCTCATCGGCGACGGCGCCGTGCGCTGGGCGGGGCCGCAAACGGCGACGCCGCAGGCCGCGGCGGACGAGCGCGTGGACGCCGCCGGGCGGACGGTCGTCCCCGGCTTCGTCGACAGCCACTCTCACCTCGTCTTCGCCGGCGACCGCACGGCCGAGTTCGCGGCGCGGATGTCCGGCCGGCCGTACACCGCGGGCGGCATCCGCACCACCGTCGAGGCCACGCGCGCCGCCTCGTCCGAGACGCTCAGCCGCAACATGCGCCGGCTGGTGGCCGAGGCGTTGCGCTCGGGCACGACGACGATCGAGTGCAAGTCCGGCTACGGCCTGACCGTCGCCCACGAGCGGCGCAGCCTCGAGGTCGCGCGCGAGCACACCGACGAGGTCACGTTCATGGGCGCCCACGTCGTCGCTCCCGAGTACGCCGAGCGCCCCGACGACTACGTCGACCTCGTGTGCACGGCGATGCTCGACGCGTGCGCGCCCCACGCGAAGTGGATCGACGTCTTCTGCGAGCGCGGCGCGTTCGACGGCGACCAGACCCGGACGATCCTCGCGGCCGGCGCCCGGCGCGGCCTGCTCCCGCGCGTGCACGCCAACCAGCTCGGCCCCGGACCCGGCGTGCAGATCGCCGTCGAGCTCGACGCCGCCTCGGCCGACCACGCGACGCACCTCAGCGACGACGACGTCGAGGCCCTGGCCGCGAGCAGCACGGTCGCGACGCTGCTGCCGGCCGCCGAGTTCTCCACGCGCGCCGCCTACCCCGACGCGCGGCGCCTGCTCGACGCGGGCGTGACCGTCGCGCTCGCCGCCGACTGCAACCCGGGCTCGAGCTACACGACGAACATGCCCTTCTGCATCGCGCTCGCGGTCCGCGAGATGGGCATGACGCCCGACGAGGCGGTCTGGTCGGCGACGATGGGCGGCGCCCGCGCGCTGCGGCGCACGGACGTCGGCCACCTCGGCGTCGGCGCGCGCGCCGACGCGGTGCTCCTCGACGCGCCCTCGCACGCGCACCTCTCCTACCGGCCGGGCGTCCCGCTCGTCAGCGCCGTGTGGCGCGGCGGCGAGGCCGCCGTCGCGTGATGGGCGTGCGGCCGATCGTCACCGTGGGCGATCCGGTGCTGCGCGAGCGCGCGCGCGAGATCACGCCCGCCGAGCTGCGCTCGGCGCCCGTCCAGCGGCTCATCGACGACATGATCGCCACGATGCGCGACGCCGGCGGCGCCGGCCTCGCGGCCAACCAGGTCGGCGAGCTCGTGCGCGTCGCGGTTGTCGAGGTCGGACCGAACCATCCGCGCTACCCGTACAAGCCGCCGATCCCGCTGACCGTGATCGTCAACCCGGTGATCGAGCCCATCGACGCCGAGACGGTCGCGATCAACGAAGGCTGCCTCTCGGTGCCCGACCTGCGCGGCACCGTCGAGCGCTTCGTCAGCGTCCGCGTGCGCTACCTGGACCGCGACGGCAACGCCCGCGAGGACGTCCGCCGTGGGCTGACCGCCGGCACCTTCCAGCACGAGGTCGACCACCTCGACGGCGTGCTCTTCCTCGACCGCGTGAAGGACCCGACGACGTTCACGACGTGGGAGCAGTTCGACCGCCACCACCGCCGCGCATTCGAGGCGCACGCGCGCGCGCTCGTGGAGCGCGTCGGCTCGTGATGGGTCTTCTCGCTTGACGTTGGGCCGGAAACGGCGAGGCGCAGGCGACGGCCGGCAAGAAGAGGACCCGCCCGGCCCGCGAGCAAT
>DATNGY010000074.1:0-2414 GCA_035605735.1 Solirubrobacteraceae bacterium | reverse complement strand
GCATGCCCATCTCGAGCACGAGCGCCTCGGTGCCGGGCGGCGCCTCGAGGACGGACAGGGGCAGGCCGATCTCGGTGTTGAGGTTCTCGCGGTTGGCCGCGGTGCGCAGCCGCTGGGCGAGCATCGCCTGGAGGATGTCCTTCGTCGAGGTCTTGCCGACGGAGCCGGTGACGCCGACGACGGCGGCGCCGAGCGCGCGCCGCCACGCCGTGGCCAGGCGCCCGAGCGCCGCGAGCGGGTCGGCGGCGGCGATGAGCGCGCCCGGGGGCGCGCAGCGAGCGGCGTCGGCGTGCTCGGGCGCGACGAGCACGCCCCAGGCGCCGCCCGCCAGCGCCTGCGGCGCGAACCGCCCGCCGTCGACGCGCTCGCCGGGCAGGCCGACGAAGAGATCGCCGGGACCGGCCTCGCGCGAGTCGACGACCGCCCGCGTCGGGCCGGCCGCCGCGCTCGCCGGCGCCACGAGCCGTCCGCCCGCGGCGCGGGCGACCTCGTCAGGCGACCACGCGTTCATCAAGTGGCCGCTCGCGCTGTCGCGCGGCCGGCCAGGGCCTCGCGCGCGACGGCGACGTCGTCGAAGGGCACGGTCACGCCTTCCGCGAGCTCCTGGTAGGCCTCGTGGCCCTTCCCGGCGATCACTACGACGTCGCCCGGCCGGGCCGCCGCGACCGCGCGCCCGATCGCCTCGCGGCGGTCGACCACGATCTCCACGTGGTCGTGGCCGGAGGCGCCGGCGGCGATCTGCGCGAGGATCGCCTCGGGGTCCTCGGAGCGCGGGTTGTCGGAGGTCAGGATCGCGTGGTCCGCGCGCTCGGCGGCGACGCGGCCCATCAGCGGGCGCTTGGCGCGGTCGCGGTCGCCGCCCGCGCCGACGACGACGAGCACGCGCCCCTCGGCCATCGCGCGCGCCGTGCGCAGGACGGCGTCGAGCGCGTCGGGCTTGTGCGCGTAGTCGACGAAGAGCGCGAACGGCTGGCCCTCGTCGACCGCCTCGAGACGCCCGGGCACGCGAGCCGCGTGGGGCAGCGCGGCGGCGATCGCCGCGTCGTCCACGCCGAGCAGCCGGGCGGCCGCGACGGCGCCGAGCGCATTGAGGACGTTGAAGCGCCCGGGCAGCGCGGTGCGCAGCTCGAGGCCGTCGACGCGCAGGCGCGAGCCGGCCGGCGTGAGCTCGAGCACCTCGGCGCGCAGCTGCGCCTCGGGGCTGTCGAGGCCGATGCGCAGCGCGTCGGGATGCTCGCGGCCCAGGCGCGCGCCGTAGGCGTCGTCGACGTTGATCACGGCGGCCGCGGGCTCCGCGTCGAAGAGCCGGCGCTTGGCCGCGAAGTAGTCCTCCATGTCGGCGTGGAAGTCGAGGTGCTCGGGCGTGAGATTCGTGAAGACGGCGACCGACCAGTGGATCGCGTCGGCGCGGTGCAAGGCAAGCGCATGGCTCGAGACCTCCATGACGACGGCCTCGTCGCCGGCAGCGAGCATCTCGGCGAACGCGCGCTGCAGGTCGATCGCCTCTGGCGTCGTGCGCACCGCCGGCTGCACGACGCCGCCCACGACGGCCGCGACCGTCCCGAGCAGCCCGGTCTGGCGGCCGCCGGCCTCGAGCAGCGAGCGCAGAAGGTAGGCCGTGGTCGTCTTGCCGCTCGTCCCCGTGATCCCCGCGGTCACGAGGCGCGCCGTCGGATCGCCGGCCAGCCGCGCGGCGGCGGGGGCCATCGCGGCGCGGACGTCGGGGACGACGACCTCGGGCACCCCGAGGCCGAGCGGATGATCGACCACGAGCGCCGCCGCCCCGCGCGCCACCGCGTCGGGCGCGAAGTCGTGCCCGTCGCGGGTGAAGCCGCGCACGCAGAAGAAGAGCGTCCCGGGCGTGACGGCGCGGGCGTCGTAGGCGAGCGCCGCGATCTCGACCGGCGGCGCGTCGACCCCGGTGACCTCGGCCAGGAGCATTGCCGGCCGCAGGCTACTGCGGCGGAATGCGCAGGTACGGCAGCGCGAACGAGGCGATCTGCCCGAACGCGGGGGCGGCGACCACGCCTCCGTAGATCGCGCCCTGGGGCTCGTCGACGACGACGCCGATGAGGAGCTTGGGCGCGCGCGCCGGGACCATGCCGAAGAACGAGGCGATGTAGCGCGAGTGCGAGTACTCGCCGGTGGCGGGATCGATCTTGTTCGCCGTGCCGGTCTTGCCCGCGAGGGCGTAGTGGGGGATCGACACCTCGCTCGCCGTGCCGCCGGGGGCGAAGGCGCCCTCGAGCATCTGGCGCAGCTGCGCCGCGGTCCGCGTCGAGATGATGCGGTGCCCGCGGGCCCTGCGCGCCGCGCGACCGCCGACCCGTGCGACGGCGTGGGGCCGGCGCAGGATCCCGCCGTTGGCGATCGCGGCATAGGCCTGCGCCATCTGCATCGGCGTCACGGCCAGG
>DATNGY010000073.1:0-4196 GCA_035605735.1 Solirubrobacteraceae bacterium | reverse complement strand
AGCTCGCACAGCTCGGGCTCGCCGCCGCCGAGGTGCTTGATCGCCTGTTTGAACACCCGGGCCGCCTCGGGCCCGCGGTTGAGCCGAAAGAGCGACCGCCCGAGCTCGAGCGACAGACGCGCATGCCGCAGCGGCTCGTCGGTCGCCGTGAGCGCCTCGCGGAGGTGCCGCGCCGCGGCGGCGACGTCGACGCGCTGCTCGGCGAGCCCCAGGTCGATCAGGGTGTCCACGCGCGCCTCCGCCGTCGGTGGCTCGGCGAGTGCCCGGCGCAGGTAGCGCACCGCGACCTCAGCGGCGCCGCGGACGAGGGCGCGGTCGGCCGCCACGCGCAGGGTGTCGACCACAAACGGGTCGCCGGCCGCCGGGACGAGGTCGAGGTGCGCGGCGACGCGTTCCGGCTCGGCCTGCGCCGCCGCCAGCAGCTCCGCCGCGCGGCGGTGAGCAAGAAGGCGGTGGGCCGAATCGATCGACTCGTAGACGGCCGACCGCACGACCGGGTGGACGAACTCGACCGTCGGCGTCGAGACGCGGAGCAGGTCGGCGCGCGCGAGCCACGTCGCGGCGAGCGTCGAGAGGTGGCGATCGTCGAGGTCCGCGAGCGCTGCGACGTCGCGCTGCTCCGCGCCGTCGCCGAGCACGGCCGCCGCGGTCGCGAAGCGCCTGGCCTCCTCCGGGAGCCGCGAGAGCCGCAGCGCGACCGCACGCGTCACCGGCTCCGGCCCGACCTCGTGCACACGCGCCGCGTTCTCGGCGCGCGGTAGGACCCCCTCGCCGTGCAGCGCATCGACCAGCGCACGGACGAAGAGCGGGTTGCCGCCGGTCGCCGCGTAGCACGCCGCGGCGAAGGCGGGATCCGGCGGAGTGTTGAAATGCTCAGCGACGAGCGCCGCGACTCCCGGCTCGCTGAGCGCGGTCGGCCGGATGACGAGCGCCGTAGGATCGGAGACGAGCTCCGTCAGGAGCTCCTTCTCGACGCTTTGCTCGGGCGGCCGCAGCCCGAGCACGACGAGTACCGGCAGCCCTTCGAGGCGGCGGCCGAGGAACGAGAGCCAGCGGAGCGTCGGCGCATCGCTCCAGTGCACGTCGTCGATCACGATCGCCGCAGGCCGCTGCGCGGCGATGTTCGCGGCCAGCCAGTACAGCCCGTGCAGCACGCCGAACGAGACGTCGCCCAGCGCGTCGCCCGTGAGCTCCTCGTCGCCGAAGATCCGCTCCGCCAGCCCGGCCGTCCCTGACAGCGCCTCGTCGCGCTCATCCTGCGAGAGCGACGCGAGGTAGGGCTCGAAGAGCTGGCGCACCACGCCGTAGGCGAACTCCTGCTCGAGGTCGGCGCTCCGCGCGACGAGCACCTCGAAGCCGGACTGCGCCGCGAGCGCGCGCGCTTCGGCAACGAGCCGCGTCTTCCCCATCCCCGCACGCCCCTCGATTGCGACCACCCGTCCAGCGCCCGTGGCGGCGGCGTCGACGACGGCGTGCAGCGCAGCGAGCTCCGCCTCGCGCTCGAGCAGCGGTGTGGTGGCAACTGGCACCTCGGCGCGCCGGCGCGGCATGCGCGGCTTCGCCTTCTCCCTCTCGCGCGTCGAGAGCGGCGGGAACTCGGCCGGAAGACCGAAGATCTCGAGCTGGTAGAGCCGCTCGGGCTGCTCGATGTCGGGCAGCGCAGCCTCGCCGAGGTCGCGCAGCCCGAGCCCGGCCGTGAGCTCGCTGCGGACCAGAGTCGCAGTCGTGCTGGAGAGCAGGACCTGGCCACCGTGGCCCGCGTCGCCGATCCGCGACGCCTGGTGCACCGCGAGACCGACATACCCGTCGGTGCCCACGCTCGCCTCGCCTGTGTGGAGGCCCATGCGTACGCGCACCTGGACGCCTTCCGCCCACTCGTGCCCGAACAGCGCCCGCTGCGCCGCCGCGGCGGCGTCGACCGCCGAACCAGCGCTGCGGAAGACGACGAAGAACGAGTCGCCCTTGGTGTCGATCTCGATCCCGCCGCCGTCGGCGAAGGCGGCCCGCAGGAGGCGGTTGTGGGTCGAGAGCACGTCCCGATAGCGGTCGCGTCCAAGGGCCGTGAGCAGCCGAGTAGAGCCTTCGATATCGGTGAACAGGAAGGTGACCGTGCCCGTGGGCAGGGCTGTTGACGCCTCGCGTACTGCAGGTGTGCTCAGTTCGGTGAATCCCCTCTATTTACGGCCCTCAGCCCTGAATTGTAGAGCGGACCGCGACAAAATCCTGAGCGCAAGCTTTGGGGTGCCACTCGGCTCCGGCACCATGTCCGCGTGGGTCGGAAGGGTCTCGCAGTGCTTCTCGCACTGCTCGCCGTGGGGGCCGCGGTGCTCGCGGTCGTCCTGGTCCGCGGCGGAAGCGCCGCGCCGGGCGAGACGCCCAAGCAGACCTTCCGCGACCGCAACGGCGACGGGGTGCTGGAGCGCGCCGGCGGCGAGCCGCTGGTCAACCGGACGGAACTCGCGCCGCGCGCCCGCGTGGTGTCACGGGTCGCGCTCTTCGCCCAGCTGACCGACGCGCACGTGGTGGACGAGGAGTCGCCCGCGCGGCTGGAGCTGCTCGACCGCCGCGGGCCGCCCTTCACCTCCGCGTTCCGGCCACAGGAGGCGCTGAGCGGGCGGGTGCTGGCGGCCGCGGTGGAGTCTCTGAACGCGCTGAAGCCCCAGGCGGTCGTCGTCACGGGCGACCTGATCGACAACGCGCAGCGCAACGAGCTGGACGAGGCGCTGGCGATCCTGCGCGGCGGCCGCGTCGACCCGAACAGCGGCGCGCCCGGTTACCAGGGCGTGCAGGCCGCCTCGGACCCGGATCCGTACTACTACCGCCCCGATGTAGACCCGCCTCGGCATCCGGGGCTGCTTGCCCGGGCCGGGCGGCCCTTCCAATCGCCGGGCCTCCAGGCGCCCTGGTACCCGGTCGTCGGGAACCACGACCTGCTCCTGCAGGGGAACCTCGCGCCGAGCGCGCGGACGAACGCGATCGCGACCGGGGACGGGAAGATCCTCGCCCTGAGCTCGGCCGCGCTGCGGGCCGTGCGGGGGCTCCGGCTTACGCCCGCGGTCGTCGCGCGGCTGCTGCAATACGGTCTCCCGGGAGCCTCGGTGCGTGTCCCGGCTGACCCGCGCCGGCGGGAGCTCGCGCCGGCCGAAGCGCTGGCGGCGTTGCGGCGCGCGAGCGGCCACGGCGGCCGAAGGCCGCTACTGGACTACGCATTCGACATCGGCGGCATGCGCGGAATCGTGCTCGACACGATCCGCCGCGGCGGCGGCGCGACCGGCCTCGTGCGCCCGGCGCAACTGCGCTGGCTGGCGGCGCAGCTGCGCGCGGCCGGCGCAAGACCGGTCGTGGTCTTCTCGCACTCGCCCCTCCGCTCGTCGGCCGGAGGAGCTGCGGCGCTCGCGCTGCTCGACCACGACCCGCAGGTCGTCGCGGCCGTGAACGGCGACACGCACCGGAACGACATCCGGCCGTACGGCCACTTCTGGCTGATCGGCACCTCGTCGCTCGCGGACTACCCGCAGCAGGCGCGCGCGTTCGAGCTCGACCGCACGATGGACGGCGGGTACGTGCTGCAGACCTGGATGCTCGACCACGATCCCGCCGACCGCGACGCCGAGATCTCGCGCGAGCTCGCGTATCTCGACTTCCAGGGCGGCCGCGTGCAGGGCTTCGCGGGAACGCGCGCCGACCGCAACGCGCGCCTGTACGTCCGCTAGCGCTCGCGCATCCAGGCCACGACCGGGCCGCGCATCACGAGCCGCGTTGCCCAGAGCACGGTCACGGCCGTCCCGACCAGGAGCCCGAGCGCCGTCAACCCGACCGCCGCGGCCGACGGCTCGAGCGTGAGGGAGACGTAGCTCGCGGCCAGGCGCGCGACCACCGGACCGACCAGCCAGCGCTGCGCCACGACGCCCACGAGGATCGCGAGCACGACCACCGGAGTCGCGGCCCCTGCAACGATGCCCGCGAGCTGCCGGTGCCGGCCGCCGAGCGCGCGCACGGTCGCGAGGCCGCCGCGCCGCTCCTGCACGGTTAGGGCGAGCAGCTGCGCGATGGCGTAGAGGCAGACCAGCGCGTCCAGGATGGCGACCGTCCTCAGTAGCGCGACCAGGACGCCGATGAAACCGCTCGAGCGCGCCGCCCAGCTCTGCACCGACTGGCCCGCGATCCCGCGCGACGAGGTCGCGAAGAAGCCCGCA
>DATNGY010000072.1:0-6358 GCA_035605735.1 Solirubrobacteraceae bacterium | reverse complement strand
CGTGCCTAGCGCCATGGAAGAACAGAGGCCGCGACCCAAGCTTCGGACTACGAGTAGCCGCGCTGCTCCTTTGAGGCTTGCTGTTTGGATTGGTCGTGTCGGCTACTGCTTCTCGTGGAGGCTGTTGCGAAAGTCGGTGGGCGCGTCGTTGGCGCGTGGCGATGAGGGTCGGGATTTGACTGGGTGTTTGCTGAGACGCGGGGCTGGCGCGGTGCCTCAGGCGGTCGCGGGGGTGAGACTGTGTCGCCAGAGCTTGAGGAGGTTGTGCGCGGCGTTCGTGAGTCGCCATTCCGACCGCGCGGCGGATCTGCCGCGGCGCAAGAAGCGGTCGATGCGGCGGTTGAATTTGGTGTCGGCGAAGATCGGCTCGATCATCGTCTGGCGCTTGGCGTATAGCTCGCCGCCGGCGTCGGTTGCGAGGACTCTGCGCATGAACGCATAAAGGCCGCCGTCCCAGCCTGGACGGGCGCCGGCGCGTTTCTTGGCGTCGGGCGGGATGAGGACCGTCAGGCCACCGCTGACCAGGCGCTCCGTCTGGACCCGGTGCCAGTAGCCGGCGTCGGCGAGCACAACATCGGGCGAGCGCTCGACGCCCGCGCGGACGAGCTCGGCGCGTGCCGCGGTGATCATCGGTTCGAGGTGCCCGAAGTCGGGCGAGTCGACGGTGACTTCGGCGGCGACGACGATCTGATCTTCGGTGCAGACGGCCTGGGCGTTGTAGCCCTGCACCCAGCCGCGCGAGGTCTTGACGTTGCGCGAGTCCAAGTCGCTGAGATTGATCTTCCCGCCCGGCACCGGCGGCGGCGTGAACGGGACGGGCGGGCGCCCGAAACGCTTGCCGTTCTTGTCAACCCCGCGCGCCCGATAGGCCTCATAAGCCGCGTTCGCCCGGCACTCCACGCGGTGCTCCTCTTCGAGCCTGCGTTTGGCCTCCTTCAGTCGATCAGAGCGCTCGCGCGGGATCGGGCGGCCCTCGGCGGCGCGCCGCTCGTCCAACCGGCGCTTGGCGTCGCGCAGCCAGCCGCGCCGACCCTGCGCCGTCGACATCTCCGACGGCAGCTCGTCGCCTCTGGCGTCGCCGAACTGCGCGTCTTCTTCGGCGTCAACGGCATCGGCCTCGGCGAGGATCTCGCGCGCGATCTGCCCGTACTCGCGCGTGGCCTGCGGCGCCGCGTTCGCCGCGACCTTCGTGCCGTCGACGGCGATCACGCCGACGCGAACAAGACCCGCCTCGGCACACAGCGCAAGAACCTCGCCGAACAGCTCGGCCAGCGCCGTCTCGTGGCGCTGGCGAAACCGCGCGATCGTCGTGTGATCGGGCGCCTCGTTCGCGCAGATCACGCGCGTCGCAACGTCCTCGACGCAGCGACGCTCCAGCCGCCGCGAAGAGCGCTCGCCGATCGCGTAGCCGTAGAGCAACAACGCGACCATCATCGCCGGATCGTGCGCCGGCCGCCCGTGCCCATCGACTCGATAGGCCGCATAAAAGCCCGTCAGATCAAACGCAGCGACGGCATCGATGACGAACCACGCCAAATGCCCCTCGGGCAGCCACTCGCGCAGGCTCGGCGGCAACAGCAGCTCCTGATCGCGATCGCACCCGACGAACTTCTGCGCCATCCCGCAATCGTCTTAACCGACCCGGACAGAGCCCGCCTTTACGCAACAGCCTCCATGGAAGCCATTCGACGCCGGGCTCGGAATGAACGCGGCGAGATCCATCGCCAGCATCCTGCCACTCCCGCCCGCAAACCACGCCGCCGCGCACGCGACCAGCCATCCGGAGGGAACGAGAAAGCCCCGCTTGAGCGGGGCTTTCGTGTCATAGCGGGGGCGGGATTCGAACCCGCGACCTTCGGGTTATGAGCCCGACGAGCTACCAGACTGCTCCACCCCGCGGCGGTCTGCTGACTTTATCAGGATCGGTGGCGCTCGATCGACTCGAAGGGCGGGTTGCCGCGGCGCTTGTCGGAGTCCGGATGCTCGACCCCGCCGCGCGAGGCGCGCGTGCTTCGCGCCAACAACAGGAAGAGGCCGGCGAGGAGAAGGACGACGACGACGACCGCCACAACGATGAGGAGGGCATCCATGCCGAGGCGCTACCCGCGCCCCGGCACGGGGAATCGCTCAGCGCGTCGCGGGGCGCGAGCCGCCTCCGCTGCGGCGCAGGACGAAGCCGGCGATCGCGAGGACGATCACGACGCCGATGATCGCGCTCAGCAGGCCGCCGAGGTCGAAGACGTCCGTGTCGCCGATGCCCAGGCCGACCGTGAAGATGAGATAGCCCAGCGCGGCGCCGACGAGCCCGAGAACGATCGACACGAGCCACGAGCGCGGTCCGCTCATGTGCGCGAACGGGTCCCCGGGCACGAGCGCGCGGCCGATGACGCCGGCGACGATGCCGAGGATGAGAGCTCCGATCACGTGCGCCTCCCTGTTCTGACGCGGTGCTTTGGGGACACCGGAGGGTAGAGATCGGCCCCTTCGCCGCCAAGCGTCAGACTCCTGCCGCAATGGCGGACTGCTTCGTCACCAGGGCGCTTCCCGGCGACGCGCTCGAGCGGTTGGCGCACAGCCACCACGTGCGCGTCCATCCCGGCGACGCTCCGCCGACGCGCGTGGAGGTCGAGGAGGGCGTGCGCGACGCCGACGGGCTGCTCTGCATGCTCACCGATCGCGTCGACGCGGCGCTGCTCGCCGCCGCCCCCCGGCTGCGGGCGATCGCCAACTACGCCGTCGGCTCGGACAACATCGACCTCGAGGACGCCGCGGCGCGCGGGATCGCGGTCGGCGTCACCCCCGACGTCCTCACCGATGCGACCGCCGACCTCGCCTTCGCCCTCCTCCTGGCCGCCGCGCGACGCCTGCCCGAGGCCGCCGCGGACGTGCGCGCCGGGCGCTGGCGGACCTGGGAGCCCCAGGGCTGGCTCGGCGTCGACGTGCACGGGGCGACGCTCGTCATCGTCGGGCCGGGGCGGATCGGCCGCGCGATGGCCGAGCGCACGGCCGGCTTCGCGATGCGCGTCATCACGGTCGGGCGCGACGACGACCTCCACGCCGCGCTCGGCCAGGCCGACGCCGTCTCGCTCCACGCTCCGCTCACCCCGGCAACGCACCACCTCATCGACGACGCCGCGCTCGCGGCGACGAAGCCCGGGGCGATCCTGGTCAACACCGCTCGGGGCGGCCTCGTCGACCAGGCCGCGCTCGCCCGCGCGCTACACGACCATCGGCTCTTCGCGGCCGCCCTCGACGTCACCGACCCCGAGCCGCTGCCGCCCGACGACCCGCTGCTCGCCGCGCCGAACGTCCTCGTCGTCCCGCACATCGGCTCGGCGACGCGGACGACGCGCGCGCGGATGGCAGACCTCGCTGTCGACAATCTGCTCGCGGGGCTCGACGGCCGCCCGATGCCCCACCCTGCGTCGCCGTAGCCGTGCGCGTCGCCGTCGTCGACATCGGGACGAACTCGACGCGCCTGCTGCTCGCCGACGTCGCCGCCGGGCGCGTGACCGAGCGCGAGCGGCACACGACGATCACGCGCCTCGGACAGGGCGTCGATCGCAACGGGGCGCTCGCGCCGGAGGCCATGGAGCGCGTCTTCGCCGCCGTCGCGCGCTATCGCGCGATCGTCGACGACGCCGGCGGCGCCGACCGGACGATCGGCGTGCTGACGAGCGCCGTGCGTGACGCGAGCAACGGCGCGGCGTTCGCCGCGGCGGTGCGCGACCGCTACGGGGTCGACGCGCGCACGATCCCCGGCGAGGAGGAGGCGCGCCTGACGTTCCTCGGGGCGACCAGCAAACGCGACGGCGACGGCGCGACGCTCGTCGTCATCGACATCGGCGGCGGCTCGACCGAGTTCGTCGTCGGCCGCGGCCGCGATGTCTCGTTCTTCGCCTCGACGCAGGCGGGCGTCGTCCGCATGAGCGAGCGCCACCTCGCTCACGACCCACCGCGCGCGGGCGAGCGCCGGGCGCTCGCCGCCGACGCCCGCGCCGTCTACGCGGCGAGCCTGCCCGCGGCGATCCGCGACGGCGTCGTCGAGGCGATCGCGGTCGCCGGCACCGCGACGTCGCTCGCGGCCATCGACCAGGACCTCGAGCCCTACGACCCCGAACGGGTCCACGGCCACCGCCTGGACCGCGCGACGATCGACGCGATCGGGGCGCGCCTCGCGGCGCTCCCGGAGGCCGAGCGCCGCCGCGTCCGCGGGCTACATCCCGACCGCGCCCCGACGATCGTCGCCGGCGCCCTGCTTCTCGGCGAGGCCCTCGACGCCTTCGGCCTGGAGAGCACCGAGGTCTCCGAGCACGACATCCTTCGCGGCGCGGCGATCGACGCGGCCGCGAGCTGACTGACGCTTGACGAGTGATTCCGCGGCCGCGTGTACGCGGCGTCGCGGACGCTGAGTGGCGCCACGATCCGGTCGAGTGGTCCCTCAACGGTCAAATGGACCGTCCAGGGACCACTCGGCGTCCGCCGGCGCTAGCCGAGTGTCGCTTCAGGTACCGCATAGGTACCTCAGGCGACATTCGGCGCGTCGAGGCGCCCCGGCGCGCTCGGATCCCGAACTAGACGCCGCGGGGGCCCGCGTCGCGCACGGTGCCCGCCACGCCGTCGCTCCGCGGGCTGAGCTACGCGAGGTTCGACCGCCGCGGGTAGGCGACGGCCGGATCCGTCAGGACGTTGACGAGCGCCGGACGCCCCGCCGCGAAGGCCCGCTCGAGCGCCGGGACGAGCTCGTCGGGGCTCCGGACGAGCTCGCCGTGGCCGCCGAGCGCCTCGACCATCTTCTCGTAGCGCGTCTCCGGGCGCAGCTCGGCCGCCACGGAGTAGCCGTAGAGGAACTCCATTGGGTGCTTCTCGAGCCCCCAGATGCCGTTGTTGCCCATGACGCCGACGACGGCGACCCCGTGGCGCGCGAGCGTGTCGAACTCCATCCCGCCGAAGCCGAACGCGCCGTCGCCCAGCAACAGCACGACCTGGCGCCCGGGGTGCGCGAGCTTCGCCGCCAGCGCGTAGCCGGGCCCGGAGCCCAGGCAGCCGAACGGCCCGGGGTCGACCCAGCAGCCGGGCGCGTAGGAGTCGACGACGCGGCCCGCGTAGGAGACGAAGTCGCCGCCGTCGCCGACGACGATCGCGTCGCGGTCCAGGACGCGCGCGAGCTCGGCGTAGACGCGCATCGGGTGCAGCGGGGCACGATCGTCGACGAGCTCGGCGCGCTCGCCGGCGCGCCGCTGCTCCTCCTCGGCGCGCAGCGCCGCGAGCCACGGCGAGCGGTCGGGCCCGCCGGCGGCCTCGGCGCGCAGCGCGTCGAGGATGCCGGCGATCGAGCCGTGCAGGTCGGCCGCGACCGCTCGCGGGTGCTCGCGCTCCGGTGTGGCGCGGTCGATGGCCACGAGCTCGGTCTCCGCGCCGAAGGCCTGGCCGAAGCCCAGCCGGAAGTCCATCGGCACCCCGATCACGAGCGCGACGTCGGCGCCCTCCAGGGCCGTGCTGCGCGCGCGCGAGAAGAAGCGCTCGTGGTCGGCGGGGACGCAGCCGCGGGCGAGTCCGTTGAGGAAGACGGGGATGCTCAGCTCCTCGGCGAGCGCGAGCAGCGCCGCCTCGGCGTGGCCCCAGTAGAGGTTGGTGCCCGCCATGATCACGGGCCGCTCGGCCGCGCGCAGGAGCGCCGCGGCCGCGGCGACGTCGGGCACCGGACCGGCGGCCGGGTCGGGGAGCGTGGAGCCCCCCTCGGGCTCCTCGCCCTCGGAGAACACGACGTCGAGGGGGAAGTCGACGAACGCCGGGCCCGAGTGCGGCGTCACGGCCGCTGCGAGGGCGTCGTCGACCAGCCCGGGGATCTCGCCGGGAGCGCCAGCGGTCGCGGCGAGCTTGGTCACCGGCGCCACGAACGGCACGTGGTCGATCTCCTGGAGCGAGCCCTGGCCCCAGCGGAACGCGGGCGCGCGGCCGCCGAGCACGAGCATGGGCGAGCGGTTCTGCTGCGCGGACGCGAGCGCGCTCATGCCGTTGGTGACGCCCGGCCCGGCCGTCAGCGCGCACACGCCGGGCTGGCGGGTCACCTTCGCCCAGCCCTCGGCGGCGAACGCCGCGGCCGCCTCGTGGCGCACGTCGACGATGTCGATCCCCTCGGCGCGGCAGCCGTCGTAGATCGAGAAGAGGTGGCCGCCGGAGAGCGTGAACAGCTTCGTGACGCCGTGGGCCTTGAGGCGGCGGGCGACGAGGCGCCCGCCGTGCAGCACCGTCGTCCCGTCTCCCGGCTCGGTCGTCATGGCCGGGGAACATACCCCCCGATCCTGGGGTCCGAGCCGCCCAGCCCTGGCGAGCCCGCGGGCGCGCGAATACGGTC
>DATNGY010000071.1:0-3616 GCA_035605735.1 Solirubrobacteraceae bacterium | reverse complement strand
CGGTGTAGTCGGCGTTGATGGCGGCGAGCGCCTCGTTCTCGGTCATCTCAGGCGTAGCCATGGGTCAGTCAACCTCGAGTCGGATCATGTCGTCCTCGACGAGGACGTCGAAGGTGTCGACGGGCACGTAGGCCGGCAGCGTACGAGGGCGCCCCGTGCGCAGATCGAAGAGCGACCCGTGGCGTGGGCACTCGACGGTGCAGGTGTCGACGTCGAACTCGCCCTCGGCCAGCGGGCCGTTGTCGTGCGAGCAGCGGTCCTCGATCGCGAGGAGCTCGCCGGCGCAGTTGAAGACTCCGATCTCGAGCTCCTCCCACGCGACGATGCGCCGCTCTCCGGGCGGCAGCTCGGCGACGGGGCAGACGTCGATGATCTCGGTGGCCATGTGCGAGGGGATACGAAATCCGTCTTGGACAGTCTGAATTGTACCGGCCCGGCGGCCCGAGCTCAGCCTGTCGTGAGGACGAGCTTCCCGAAGACGTCGCCGCTGTTGAGGGCCTCGAAGGCCGAGCGCGCCTCGGCGAGCGGCATCGTCGCCTCGACGACCGGACGCAGGCCCGTCTGCACGCAGAGCCGCACGAGTCGCTCGAGCTCGTCGCGTGTCCCCATGGTCGAGCCCAGCACCGAGAGCTGCAGGAAGAAGACGCGGTTGAGCTCCGCAGGCGGAGCGGGCCCCGAGGTCGCGCCGCAGATGACGATCGTGCCGCCGGGCTTGAGGGCGCGCAGGGAGTGGCCCCACGTCGCCTCGCCGACGGTCTCCATCACGGCGTCGACGCGCTCGGGCAGCCGCGCGCCCGGCTCGAAGGCGGCCTCGGCGCCGAGCTCGAGCGTCCGCGCGCGCTTGTCCTCCGAGCGGCTCGTGGCCCAGACGCGGATCCCCGCCTGGCGCCCGAGCGCGATGAGCGCGGTCGCCACCCCGCCGCCCGCTCCCTGGACGAGCACGGTCGAACCGGGCCGGACGTTGCCGCGTGTGAAGAGCATGCGGTAGGCGGTCAGCCACGCCGTCGGCAGGCACGCGGCCTCCGCGAACGTCAGCTCGGGCGGCTTGGGGACGAGGTTGGCCCGGGGCACCGCGACGCGCTGCGCGAACGTCCCGGGGTGGCGCTCGGAGAACAGCGAGCGCCTGGGGTCGAGCGTCTCGTCGCCGGCCCAATCGGGGTTCGAGACGACGGCGTGGACCACGACCTCGCGGCCTTCGGCGTCGACGCCGGCGGCGTCGCAGCCGAGGATCATCGGCAGCTGCTCCTCGCGCAGCCCGACCCCCCGCAGCGACCACAGGTCGTGGTGGTTGAGCGACGCGGCGCGGACGTCCACGAGCGTCCAGCCCTCGGAGACCTCGGGCTCGGGCACGTCGCCGACCTCGAGCGCGGCGAGTGGGTCGTCGGGGCTGAAGCGGACGGCGGAGGCGGCGAGCACGGCGCGGAGCCTACGCGGCCGGGCCGAGTGCTGACTTGGGCGTCGATATGACGCCCGAGCCAGCACTCACCGCGCGAGGGCGCGGCGCAGCAGCGCCACGACGCCCGCGGGCTCGTGCTCGAGCTGGTCGGCGGTGAAGCGCAGGACGCGCCAGCCCGCGAGCACGAGCTCGGCGTCGCGCTCGTGATCGACCTCGCGCGCGCCGCGCGGCGCGTGGACGGCGTGGCCGTCGACCTCGACCACGAGCCGCTGCCCGGGCCACGCGAAGTCGCGCTCGCTACCGACGACGCGCTCGTTGACGACCGGCGCCGCCAGACCCGCCGCGCGCGCGAGCCGGCGCAGAACCCGCTCGGGGTTCGAGCGCGTGCGCAGCTCGTCGTCGCCGAGCAGCCGCGCGATCGCGCCGCGCCCGCGGCGGTTCGGCGCGCGGGCACCGGCGCGACGCAGCGCGCCCGCGTCCAGGCGCACGCCTCGATCGGCGATCCTGCGCAGCGTCGCGTACGGGAGGACGTCGGCGAGATCCACGAGCGTGCGCGACGGGGTCGTCGTCGGGACGCCACGATGGACCGTGACGTCCGCGCCGGTCAGCGGCGCGCGGTGGGCGACGATTCCGGGACGAGCGCGATCCGCGCCCGGGACCGTGACGTGGACGGCGCGATCAACGGGCACCGCGGACATCGACCATAGGCGGCCCGCCGAGAGGTGACTCAGCACCGCGCCCACGCCGCACGCCAGGACCGCCGCCAGCCAGCGCCCCTCCTCCCGCAGCGCCGTGTGCGCTACCGCGTAGACCCCGCGGTGCATCGGGCGCAGCGCGCCTCGCCGCAAGCGACTGTTCAACGCGCCGACCGAGAGCCCGAGATCCAGCAGCTGGGCGCGGGTCACCACCCCGTGCTGTGCTTCCACCAGCTCCAGGAGCGCCGTGCTGGAAAAGTCGCCCATATGGCGACATAGCCAGCACGCCGCCCGAATTCGCCCCCCTCGGTGCCCTGCCCCTACGCGGCCTCCGGCTCCCAGTCGGCCGCCGCGCCCAGGCTCGCGCTCTTGAGCACCTTGAGCGACAGCAGCGCGCACTTCATCCGCATCGCGGAGATCTCGATGCCGAGGAGGTCGAGGACGAACGAGCGGTCCAAGCGCAGGACTTCCTCGAGGCGCATCCCCTTGATCTCGTCGGAGGCCATGGAGGCCGCCGCCTGCGAGATCGCGCAGCCGTGGCCATCGAAGCGGACGTCCTCGACGGTGCCGTCGTCCCCGACGCGGAGCATGACCTTGAGCTCGTCGCCGCACAGCGGGTTCGAGTCGGAGAACTCGAGGTCCGGCGCCTCCATCGGCCCCCAGTTGTGGGGGCGCTTGTAGTGGCTGAGGATCTCCTCGCGGTAGAGGTCGTCCACTACGCGAACACCTCCCGCACGCGGGCGAGGCCATCGATCAACCGATCCACGTCCTCGCGCGTGTTGTGGACCGCGAACGAGGCGCGCGACGTCGCGCCGACGCCGAGGCGCCGCATCAAGGGCTGCGCGCAGTGGTGGCCGGCGCGGACGCAGACGCCCTCGCGGCCGAGGATCTCGGCGACGTCGTGCGGGTGCGCGCCATCGAGCGCGAAGGAGACGAGCGCGCCGCGGCCCTCGGCCTCCGGCGGCCCGAACACCGCGACGTCTCCCTCCGCGCGCAGGCGCTCGAGCGCGTAGGCGACGAGGTCGGCCTCGTGGGCTCGGACCGCCCCCATTCCGATGCCGGCGAGGAACTCGGCGGCGGCGCCGAGCCCGATCGCCTCGGCGATGTTCGATGTGCCGGCCTCGAAGCGCGCCGGCGGCTCGGCCCAGCGCGACCCCTCGAGCGTCACGGAGGCGATCATGTGCCCGCCGCCGAGGAACGGCGGCATCGCCGCGAGCAGCTCGCGCCGCCCGTGGAGGACGCCGACGCCCGTCGGCCCGTAGGCCTTGTGCCCGGTCCAGGCGTAGAAGTCGGCCCCGAGCGCGCCGACGTCGACCGGCAGGTGCGGGACGCCCTGGGCGCCGTCGACGACGACGATCGCGCCGGCCGCGTGCGCGCGGCGGGCGATCTCCTCGATCGGGTTGACCGTGGAGAGGACGTTGGAGACGTGGGCGACCGCCAGCAGCTTCGGCCCACGCGCGAGCACCGCGTCGAGCGAGTCGAGGTCGAGCAGCCCGTCGTCGGTGATGTCGACGTAGTCGAGCAC